>JAWOFY010000113.1:0-4300 GCA_046497285.1 Candidatus Hydrogenedentota bacterium | reverse complement strand
TTCAACGTGGCGCTGTGGCACTACCTGCTCATGGGACTGGTCGCCCTGACCACCGTGGCGGCTTTCGAAAGCGTGGGCGCCATCCTCGTGGTGGCCATGCTCATTGTACCCGCCAACGCCGCCTATCTCCTCACCGACCGGCTCTCGCTGATGTTGTTGCTCGCCAGCCTATTCGGCGTGCTCAGCGCCTTAGGCGGCTATGGCCTCGCCACGCTCATCGACGGCTCCATCGCCGCGGCGATGGCCGTCTTCAGCGGCCTCATCTTTCTGGCGGCCGCCCTGCTCTCGCCCACGCACGGCGCGCTGGGGTATTATCTCGCCCGGCGGGCTCAGCGCGTCTCCTCCCAGGGGGCCGCCGCCCCGGAAACTTCGTAGGGTGATGTTCCATGCTCGATGGGAGCATTCCGCGGAAACACGGTCAACATGCGCCGTGATAAGATGGTCCGCATGAGTTCAACAGCCGAATTATTCAGCCGCGTCTGGGGCGTGGAGCTGGATGGGGCGCCGGTGCTGTTTCTTCACGGTTTTTGGGGCGACAGTAGGGAGTGGGAGCCCATTGCCGAACACATGGCGTCTGCACGGCCTTGCCATGCCGTGGATCTGCCCGGTCATGGCCGCACGCCGTGGCCCGATGCCGGAAGCGCCTATGGATTTCCCGATGTTGCGGCGGATCTCGCGCGGTTTCTGGATGATCAGGGGCTCGGCGAGGCCATCGTGGCGGGCTACAGCATGGGCGGACGAATCGCGCTGTATTTCGCCCTCGAATACCCGCGGCGCGTGGCGGCCCTCGTGCTCGAATCGGCGTCCCCTGGATTGCGCAGCGAAGCCGAACGGCCCGCGCGGCGCGCGTGGGAAGCCGAGTGGGCGCGCGCGTTGGGAACGGAGCCCATCGACGCCGTGCTTGAGCGATGGTATGATCAGCCCCTGTTCGCCTCGCTACGCCAAACGCCGGGGCTTCTGGCCGAGCTTACGGCGCGGCGGCGGGAAGCCGATCCCGCCGGTCTCACCATGGCCATGCGGCGCCTTGGCGCGGGCGCGCAACCGCCCCTCTGGGACCGGCTCTCGGAACTTTCCCCGCCCACACTGGCGATGGCGGGGGAGAACGATCGCAAGTACGTGGACCTCGCCCACGCCATGGCGGAAATCCAACCCCGTCTTCAAGCGCGGATCGTTGAGGGATGCGGCCATAACGCGCACGCCGAGGATCCCACGGGGTACGCGCGTATTCTGCGGGAATTTGTCATCAATACAGGAGTTTTGCGGGATGAGTCCTATTGAATGGGAACGAAGCGGTGAATACACCGACATTATCTATTCCAAAGCCGAGGGAATCGCGAAGATAACCATCAACCGGCCTGAAGTGCGCAACGCTTTCCGGCCCCGGACCGTGGACGAGATGGCCCACGCGCTCAACGACGCGCGCTTTGATGAAGGCATTGGCGCCGTCATTCTCACGGGCCAGGGCGAGAAGGCGTTCTGTTCCGGGGGCGATCAGAAGATCCGGGGCGACGCGGGCTACGTCGATGACAAGGGCGCAAACCGGCTCAACGTCCTCGATTTCCAGCGTCAAATGCGCACGTGTCCCAAGCCCATTATCGCCATGGTGGCGGGCTACGCCATCGGCGGCGGCCACGTGCTCCATTTGTTGGCGGACCTCACCATCGCGGCGGACAACGCCGTCTTCGGCCAGACGGGGCCCCGCGTGGGATCCTTCGACGGTGGGTACGGCGCGAGTTACATGGCGCGGATCGTGGGCCAGAAGAAGGCGCGGGAGATCTGGTTCCTTTGCCGCCAGTACAACGCCCAACAAGCGCTCGACATGGGCCTAGTCAATACGGTCGTCCCCTACGAACGGCTCGAAGAGGAGACGGTCCAGTGGTGCCGCGAGATCCTGACGAATTCGCCCACGGCCATCCGCTGCCTGAAGGCGGCGCTGAACGCCGATTGCGATGGGCAAGCGGGCCTGCAAGACCTGGCGGGCAACGCCACCATGCTGTTCTACATGAGCGAGGAAGGCCAGGAAGGGCGCAACGCTTTCAACGAGAAGCGCCGGCCCGATTTCACCAAGTTCCCCCGAACCCCGTGAATGGGATACCCGTGAACGAAGCGCACGCATACGAAGAACCCCGGCCTGGTCCCGTGCGGATCTGGGTCATGGCGGCGCGGCCGCGAACGTTGGGCGCCGCCGTGGCGCCCGTGGTCATCGGCGCTGCGATGGCGTACGACGCCGGGGCCTTTCATCTGATTTCCGCGTTATGCGCGTTGGCGGCGGCCTTGCTCATCCAAATCGGGACCAATTTCGCCAACGACTACTTCGATTTCGTCAAAGGGACGGATACGGACAAGCGAACGGGACCCACGCGCGTAACCCAAGCCGGTCTCGTCGCGCCGGAAACCATGCGCCGCGCCACCGTGCTGGTTTTCGCGCTCATTGCGCTGCCCGCCGCATACGCGATCTATCGCGGGGGTTGGCCCTTTCTCGCCATCGCCGTAGCGTCGGTCGTGTGCGGCATAGGGTACACGGCGGGCCCCTATCCTTTGGGATACATCGGCGTTAGCGATGTGTTCGTGCTGGTGTTCTTTGGGCCGGTGGCGGTTGGGGGCACGTATTACCTACAAGCCCTGGAATTCCCCGGTCCCGTGATCATCGCGGGGGTCGCCCCGGGTCTGCTGGCGGTGGCCTTGCTCACGGTAAACAACCTCCGCGACATCGAGGAGGATCGGGCCGCGGGCAAGAAGACCTTGGCCGTACGGTTTGGCGCGGAATTCGCCAAGATGGAGTACCTGTTCTGCATTGTGGTATCGTGCTTGGCGGTTCCATTGTATTTCTACGGCTACACGGGGAGCCGTTGGTTCGCCCTGGTGGCTATACTCAGTTTGTGGTGGGGAGCGCCGGCGGCGCGGATGCTTATTGATCCCGTGACTCCCGAAGCTTTTCACCACGCACTAGCGCGAACAGGATTAGCCTTGCTGTTTTACAGCGGCGCGTTCGCATTGGCGTATATTTTATGAGAATTCATCACTACAAAACCTACACGTACACCCTAACGCTGAGCCGTCGCCTGCCCATTGGAGAAGAAGGACTCTCCGAACGCCGGGGGCATATCCTGGAACTCTGGGACAACGCGGAGCACGTGGGGCGAGGCGATGTGGCGCCTCTGCCCGGCTTCAGCGAAGAGGACGCCAACAAGGCCATGGAGGAGTTGTCCTTCATGAGCTACGCGCTGTCGGATCACGTGCCCGATCCCGCGCTGGCAGCCCTTGACGGCAGCCTGGAAAAGCTTCTCTCCCCTCACAACCTGTGTCCGAGCGTGCAATTCGGCGTCGAAGCCGCCCTCCTTGGCCTGATGGCCTCGGCGGGGGGAGGCAGCCTGGCCCGGCTGATCGCGCCCGATTCCGGCGATACGATTCCCATCTGTGGGCTCGTGGCGGGCGAGCGCGAGACAGCGGCAGAGCGGGCGGCCATGCTGCGGGAGAAAGGCTTCACGGCGGTCAAACTCAAGGTGGGCGGCGAACCCCAGCGCGCGGCCGAGCTGGCGAAGGCGGTGCGGGAAACCCTGGGCGACGACGTAGCGCTACGGCTCGACGCGAACTGCGAATGGGACTACGATGACGCCCTGGTCTTCTGCAAGGCGGTGGCTGGTCTCAACGTTGATTACCTTGAGGAGCCCTTGGCCAGTCCCTTAGGTGTGCTCCAATTGAGCCAGGCCAGTGGCGTGCCCATGGCGTTGGACGAGACCCTGCTCAATCTCTATCCCGAGGTGCTGTCGAATTGGGAGGGCATTCGAGCCATCGTCTTGAAACCGACCCTTCTGGGCGGGGTCGAGAAGACCATTCGGTTCGCCCGCGAGGCCCGCGGCCTCGGCGTCAAGCCCGTCCTCAGCGCGAGTTATGAATCCGGCGTGGGATTGAGCATACTGGCGAATCTCGCCGCGGCCGCCGATCCCGATCCTGCGCCCGCCGGCCTGGACACCTACGATTGGCTCGCCGAGGATATTCTGGCGGAGCGTTTGCCGTCGCCTGTCCCCCAATGGGATGTCAATGAGATAAACCGGTTGGCGGCCGATGTTGGCTACACCGCCATGGCGCATCATACGCCCGAGTAACGCCATGGCGCCGCCGCTCTGCCCCGTCGGTCGAAGCGCCAAACGCTGCCCCAACGCGCCCGCTCTGCGGGAAGGCGACCGCCGGTGGTCTTGGGCGGGGATGGACGGCGCGGCCGGACGGATCGCCGCGGTCTTGCGCGAGCGCGGGTTTAAGCCGGGGGATCGCGTGGCGTTCGCGCTCTCGGCGGAAGCGG
>JAWOFY010000039.1:0-5044 GCA_046497285.1 Candidatus Hydrogenedentota bacterium | reverse complement strand
GGCGCATGCCCTGGTTCGCCGGCGATTGGGGGGATTGACCTTTGGAGCCTCCATGGCGTAGCGTATCCGTCGTCGGCGCTCCCTGTCAGGACGTTGCGAAGAATGAGTTCAAGGGGGGAAACATGATGGCCTTTCGGGAAACATACGGCGAGTTGCGCCGCCCCCATGTCTGCGTGGCCGAAGACACGGGCGTGGCGGAGGAAGTCGTCCAACACATTTGGCACGAACTCGCCTTCGCCACGGACAACCTGATTACCGATGATGGCCGGACGCTGCGCATCGTGTCACCGGGCTGGTGGAACCATGCCGAGGGTCCCGATTTCCGCGGCGCCCAGCTTGAGTTCAACGGCCGTCTGCGCGATGGCGACGTGGAGGTTCATCTCACGCACGCGGCTTGGAAACAACACGGCCACGATGGCGATCCCCGTTTTGATCGCGTCCGCCTCATCGCCGTGCTCGAGAAGCGGCCTCCCCGCCAGCCGCCCCACACGTCCAGCGGACGGCGCATCTCGTGCTTGCTTTTGGGGAACCTGTTGAAGGAAGACATCGATTCGTTGGCCGAGCGCCTGCCGCTGTACCGTGAGCCAGCCCAATCACCGGCGGCCCATGGCGCCTGCGCCGCGCTTACCCAGCGCTTCGGGACAGAGAACATGAACGAACTCGTGCGGCTGGCGGGCGAGTGGCGCATGGTGCAGAAGGCGCAGCTCCTGCGCGAGCGCATCGCGTATGTAGGAGCAGAGCAGGCCATCTACGAAGCGCTCCTGCGGGCCTGTGGCTACAGCCGGTACAAGCATCAGTTCAGAGTGACCGCCGAGCAACTTCCCTACGAGCGGGCTCGGCAACTGGCCAAGCAGGACGCTCATCTTCTCGAGGCCGCCTATCTCCAACTCACGGGGCTCATGCCGGGATCCCTGAACGAGGAGGCCGCCGGATTCGCCCACTTCAGCCGGTTGGAAGCCCTGCGCCAGAAGCATCTCCCCGGGCTACGCTCCATACCCCTGGAATGGCCGCGACTGAACACGCGCCCCATCAATTATCCGGAACGGCGCATAGCGGGGATGGCGCGCTTCGTATCCCGCACGGCCGCCGAGGGATTGCTCGCCACGCTGGATCGGCTTTGGGCCGAGGATTACTCCCCCGTCGCGCGGCGAAAAGCCTTCGAGGCGCTCTTTCCGCGGGGGATGGGCTTCTGGGCCGAGCATTGCACTTGGTCAGGCAAACCCCTTCACCGCCCCATCGCGCCTATTGGGAAGGGCCGGGTTCGATCAATGATCGGCAACGTCTTCGTTCCCGCGGCCATCGCGCTGGCGCGCGAACGGGGCGAACGCGCATTGGAAGAGAAAGTCCTCGCGTTCTTCGCGCGTCTGCCCCAAGAACCCGGCAACCGCGTCGTCACCCGCATGCTTCCGCGCATCTACGGAGAAAACGCCCACCCCAGACTCGATTTCCGCATGCAGCAAGGGCTATTGCAGCTTTTCGGGGACTGGTGTGAGTCCAACCCGTCTTGCCGCAATTGCCCCGTGCTGCTGCGCTTGGGGGGACCGGACGGCCCCGCCCAAGGCTACGGTTCATAGATAGCGGCCCTTGGGCTCTTCCCTCAGACTGCCACCCACAATAATGGCGCCGGCAATCAGGACAAGGTTCTTGATGATGTATTGCCCTTCCAGCGTCAAACCATACGGGATTTGCGTAAAACACTCGCCTGGAAGCAACACCAACGGCGTCATGGTTCCCGGCAACTGAATTACAAGCAGAATCAGCGCCACCCGCACCAACGGCCGATAGAGAAAGCAAACCCCAATCGCCACTTCCCACCACCCCAGCACCGGAATGAACACGCTGGGCGGTATCAGCCCCCACGACATCATGGTTATGGTGCTGGCGACCAGCTCGTTGGCGGGGCTAATCCCAAAGGGTTTCAACGCCCCGAACCATATAAACACGACGGCTATGCCAATTCGCATGAGTACGACGCCGTACCGATTCATAGCCCAGACAATACGCTGATCCGCTCTTACAATTGTGTCCTTGACGCTCACGAAACGATCCCCCTTTCTTCTTGTGTCATCAACAAAAAATCCTACCGCCCTCACGAAACACAGGTTTGTTCCAGAGGGCTGGAGAGTATAGCACAGCACCCCCATTGCAAGATGCTGTCCGTTTCATGACAGGGCAAACACGCTTAACATCCCAATGATTCCCGGAATGTTTGCTGGCGTTTTGGGGCACGCAACAGCGCAACGCGCTCCTTCAAGCGCTGCATTGGATTGGGTTCGGTGTAAGCAGTTTCTGCCTGCTCGGGGAAAGAGTTGCAGCATTTCGCAGACCACTTCTTCCAGATGCTTTTGGGCCGCGGCGCTCTAAGTGCTTGGTAATTCGTGACTTACGCCGATGCGGACGCAGTCGGCACACAGCTTGCTCCCCGGAAGGCGGGGAAGTTGGCGAGGATTCGGATCCAAGGAAACATCAACCGATGATTAAGGGACTGTATGCCGCGGCGTCAGGCATGGTGGGGTTGGAAAAACGCCATGATGTTATCGCCAACAATTTGGCGAATGCATCCACGGCAGGGTACAAACGCAGCGATGGGGCATTCCGGGGCTACCTCGAGTCCTACTTTGGCAAGCCTGTGCATCCCGCCATGTTTGACGCTCACCGGGGACCGGGCGGGGGTATGCGGATAGTCGAGACCTTTACCGATTGGACCAATGGCCCGCTCACCACCACGGGCGACTCCTTGAACGTCGCCTTGCAAGGTCCGGGTTTTTTGGTGGTGGATACGCCGGATGGCGAACGGTTCACTCGAAACGGCCAACTGACCTTGAACAATCTCGGCCAATTGGCAACGGAAGAGGGCCACTTGGTTCTGGATCAGGGGGGCGGCCCCATTAGCCCCGAGACCAACGACTTTGAAATTGACAGGGAAGGCGGCGTGGGCGTGGACGGAGCCCGCATCGGCCAGTTGCAGGTGGTTGAGTTCGCGGAGCCTGCCCTGCTCGAACGGCAGGGACGCAACCTGTACGCCGCCCCGGAGGAGGCCCTTGAGGAAACGGCGCCCGCCGATAACACCGTGGTTACGCATCGCGCGCTGGAGCAGGCCAACGTCCAAACGCCCACCGAAATGGTCAACCTTCTCATGGGCATGAGGGCTTACGAAGCCAATCAGCGGGTTATCACAACCCAAGACGAAACCCTAAACCAGCTTATCAGCCAAGTGGGGATGCCATCCTAGCGCACACCCAATATGAAGTATTACGTGAAATGATGTGGATTCATAAACGAAAAAGTCAGCCTGTGGGAGGAATGCAGCTATGATGCGGGGGTTGTTCAGCGCGGCGACGGGCATGATCGCCCAACAACTCAATGTGGACACTATCGCCAACAATCTGGCGAATGTCAACACGACGGGATTCAAGAAGAGCCGCGTCAATTTCCAGGATCTCCTCTACGAAACCCTGAAACCGGCGGGAACCGAGACGGCGGCGGGAGAGACCATCCCGGAAGGCATCCAGATAGGACACGGTGTTCGCCCCGCGTCGATTGCCAAACTTTTCACTCAAGGTGATTTCATCCAAACGGGAAACGATCTTGATCTCGTAATCGAAGGGAACGGTTTCTTTGAAGTGGAGTTGCCTGACGGGACGGCCGCCTATACCCGGGACGGCTCGTTCCGTATTGATCAAGACGGCCAGGTCGTGACCGTGGATGGGTATCCGCTCCAACCCGGCATCAACATCCCCGAGGACTTCACCCAGCTGCAAATTGGCTCTGATGGCGTGGTGTCAGCCCTCGTCCAAGGCGAGGCGCAACCGCAAAACGTGGGAAACATCGAGTTAACGCGTTTCGTGAATCCCGCTGGCTTAGACGCAAGCCGAGGCCGTAACCTGCTGACCGAAACGGGGGCTTCGGGGCCTCCTGTTATTGGCCAGCCGGGACTTGATGGACTGGGCACACTGGAACAGGGTTTTTTGGAAAACTCTAATGTTCAGGTGGTCGACGAAATCATTCGGCTGATTACGGCGCAGCGTGCGTACGAGGCCAATTCCTCTGTTATTCAGTCCAGTGACGACATGTTGCAGGTCGCAAACAACATCAAGCGATAAGCTGAGGCGCTATGGAAATGCATTTCTCGCCAATGGTTAAACACGCTGTGCTTGTTTGTTTATGGGCGGGGCTTCTGTGGGGGATACATGCCGGCGCAGAGCCGGTGTTCATCGAACTGCGCGAGGAAGCTTACGCCAACGGGGATTCCGTGCGCTTAGGGGACATCTCCGACCTCTCGAATAACACGATTCCGCGCCTTGAAGACATGGAAATCAGCTCGGTCCCATCTCCCGGAGACACGAAGCGAATCGACAGTGCCCTCATCGAAGCCCGTCTACGCAACGCCGGCCTGGAACGGGATGATTTCGAACTCGGGGGCGCGAGACACGTCCGGATCACAGCCATGCATTTAGAGATTAGCTCGAGAATGATAAGGGACGACCTCCATAACTTCATCGAAAACTCCATGCCGTGGGACAAGGAGGAGGCCACCATTGATGTGGATGCGCCTTCCCGCGATTACGCAGTGCGCAACGGAGATATTCAGATTGTATGGACCGTGAGCCCGCAATACGATTACGTGGGGCGGGGCTCGTTTCGGGGCGAGATCCTCGTGGACGGCGAACACGAACAGACGGTGGTGGTGCGAGCCGAGGTCGAGAGCTTCGCGCCCGTGGTCGTGGCGAATACCGACATCTCCAGGGGCGACACGATTAGACGGGGCGATATCGGCGTTCAACGTCATCCCAGAACCTCGCTCGGGGGCGATTTTTTTGAAGACCCTGGGGCCGTGGTGGGACAGGCGGCGCGCTCCACGCTTCGGCGGGGCAACGTGATCACCTCGCGCCAAGTGCAAGCCCGCCAAGTCGTGCGGCGCAACCGTATCGTTCAAGTGGAAACACGGGTGGGCAATCTTGTAGTGCGGGGAATGGGCCGGGCCCAGGAACACGCCGAAACATTATTTTTACCCGCTGCGAAGCCTACCAGGAAGGCGGTGAAA
>JAWOFY010000379.1:0-5695 GCA_046497285.1 Candidatus Hydrogenedentota bacterium | reverse complement strand
ACGACACGTGACCCCTCACCCCAAACCATGCTACGCTAATCCCGTGGGGTCAAACGGAGGCCGGAGGCCCTGAATCGCCGAATAAGGCGGTGTGCCGGGTGTTTACATCCCCCCGGCGATTGGGGCGGGCCGTGCTCCTATATCGACCGCCCCCGCCCGACGCCGGAAATATCGTTCTGGGACGTGTGCGTTAAAGGCCGGAACGGGGTCGTGGTGCGTGGGCGATGTTGCAACGTATCCTTAACAATAAGGAGGTACAACAATGCGTTACAATCCTCAAAACTTGCTTACATTATTCGCTGTGACCCTGCTTCTCGCAATGGGTAATGCCACTCACGCCGCGGTTGATCTCGATGAGTGGGAAGCGGCCCCCCTTGAACCGGCGGAACTCTTGGAATGGGACCGCTGGGGTGTGGGCGATTACGCGAACTTCCGCGACGAAGCCGTTCACATGAGGGAAACCTCCGGCTCGGAGGGCCTAATGCTTGTGAGTCCGGAACCGTATGGCGAACAAGTCGTGCTGACCTACAAAGCGATGACCCTGCGTTTGGCCACCGTGCTCGTGGCCGGCGTATCCGCCGCCGATGCGCCCGGTACCGACGCGCTCACGCTGCCGGCGGACTATGACGGCTCGATGGCTCCGCTTATCGAGAGGTCGCTTTACTTCTTCGCCTTCCACAACGCGCCGCATATGAGCACTCCCTTCGTGAATCGTTTTACGCCCGAGGGGGCGCGCCTGCTCCAAGAGGCGGAGCAGCGCCATATGCAGCCCGGCTATTGGCATGACATCGAAGTGGGGCGCGACGGCGACCGCGTGTGGCTAAAAATCGACGGCGAAGAGGTGCTTGACGCCGACGACGATGATCCGCCTGCGGGCGGGCGCCTTATGTTCCGGATTCGCGGCACGGGCCTCGAACCGGCGAGTTGCCTGATACGCGACGTGGTTATTTATGAACCCGGGGAGAGCGAATAACTACCGTGGCAGCGACCCGCCGCACTCCGGTAGCGCGCTCAACAACAAATATCACGAATCTCGGATAGGGGGGTAACCATGCCGTATAAGCCACGCTCCAACTATCTCGGTCCGAGCGGCTGGCTCTTGGGGGCTGGGCTCGTTCTGTTGTTAACTGGGTTGGGCGCCCAAACGGTGCTTGCGGAACAAGACTACAGTTTCCGCGTCGAGCGCTTCGAGGCGAATCCCATCATTCACCGAGAAATGCATCACATGGTCGGCGAGGTCGGCGAGAACATCAACGGGCCCTCCCTCATCCGCGTCCCGGAGTGGATCGACGATCCGTTGGGCGCGTACTACCTATACTTCGCCCACCATAACGGTCAATTCATCCGGCTGGCCTACGCGGACCACCTGAAGGGGCCATGGAAGATTCACGAAGGCGGCGTGCTGCCTATCGAGAAAACGCCCCGGGGAGGTTCCGCGGGTCATCTGGCCAGCCCGGACGTGCATGTCGACCATGATGAACAACGCATCCGTATGTATTACCATCAGCCCGTGCCCGGGGATACGGATTTTCACTGGGGGCAGTGCACCTACGTCGCCTTGTCGGAGGACGGTCTCCGTTTCGAGGTGCGCGACGATATTCTCGGGCTGCCCTATTTTCGTGTGTTCGAGTACAATGATTGGCATTACGCCATCGCCAAGTACGGCCAGGAAAGCGCCGTCCTGTACCGCTCCCGCGACGGCCTATCAGACTTCACCGACTTCGAGGACACCCCCCGAGCCCTCCCTCGCGCGCGGCACATGGCTGTGTGGTTGGACAAGGACAACAATCACTTGTACGTTTTCTACTCTCGGGGCAAGGACAAGCCCGAGCGCATCCTCGTGTCCCGTGTGACGAACCTCGATGACGATTGGCGCGATTGGGAGTTTTCCGACCCGCAAACCGTACTCAAACCGCGGAAAGATTTCGAGGGCGCTTTTGAGCCCGTGGAGCGATCGAGCTTCGGCAGCACGTATGATTTCGTGCATCAGTTGCGCGATCCAGCGATCTACGTGGAGGACGGCCGGCTGTATCTGCTCTACTCGACCGCGGGGGAATGGGCGATAGCTATCGCGGAGATACGACTCGAAACGGAGTGACGAAACTGCATGCGAATGCACTTCACTTGTTAGGGCATCTCGATCCATTTTCCAAGAGCTGTTTATTTCTCCGCAGCGTAACCCTCTAGGCCGGAGTGCGAGCCAGGTAGCGGCATAAACCGTTGTTTAATTATGTATTCACTTCATTCTGCAGATCTCCCTGCAAGAAAGAGGTAATATTTTCCGCCGTTGTTTCTATGATCCGTTGGAACGCTTCACGGGTATTGAAGCCGCTATGGGGTGTGATATAAACATTGTTCATGCGAAGTAGAATATGATTCACGAGTAGGGTATCAAGGTTGTGTTCCTTATGAAATACGGAACGAACTAACTCCGCCTCCTCGCGGATGGTTGGTTCTTCGGGCAGAACATCAAGCCCGGCAGCGGACACTTTGCCGCTAGCCAGCGCCTGAAGCAAGGCCTCGTTATCCACAATTTCGCCCCGTGCTGTATTGATCAGTACAACACCGTCCCGCATGATCACGAACTCCCTGTCACTAATAAGATTACGAGTTTCCGGCGTAGCGGGAACATGTAACGTTATGATGTCCGCCCCCGCCAGCACCTCTTCAAAGGCGCAGTAACAGAAACCCAATTGATCAGCAAGCGCTTTATCTGGTTTGACATCATAAGCAGCCACCTCCATGTCAAATCCTTTGGCAATACGAATCACATGCTGGCCGATACTTCCTGTCCCGATTACTCCCAGTGTCTTTTTCCGGAGATCGAAACCCTGCAAATTCTGCTGGGAAAAGTCACCCATACGCGTTTTATAGATCGCGGTGGGCAAATTATGGCTTATACTTAAAAGCAATCCGAAAACATGTTCTGCTACGGTGTTGTCACCGTAAGCAGGCACATTTGCGATGGCAATACCGTGGTCACGACAGTAACTCAGGTCAATATGGTCGTATCCGGTGGAGCGCGTGGAGATCAGCTTGAGATCATTGAATTGGCTTAACACGTAACGGTTAAGCGACGAGTAGATGAAAGGCACAACGATGTCCGCGTCCACATATTCCGAAACGTTATCCTCCGTGAGGGGTTCCGCTACAAAATGGACACCTTGTTCATGTGACCGGAGTAAAGAAGAAAAAGCGTCCCGCTCCCAGTCCTCAACTTCAAATATGACAATCCTTGCATGTGGAAGGTTATTCATTGCGTCTACCTGTTGTGTTGGATGCTTGGGCTAATCCCGGCTGTCCTGCGCATTTGCAGTAGGCGCGGGCATTTAGCCCCCACATCGAAGTGCGCGTTGAACGATCGACTGCGCGGCTGCCCTAACGGGTCTGGAGCTCACGTGTCGTTAAGGGGAGAGGGCTTTCGCCGAGTAACCGCCGACTCTCACGGCCGGCAGCTACCCTCGGCGTGGAAAGCGTTAACGCCTTTTCACCGGCCGCCGCCTCAAGGACGTTCACAATTTCGCAGCGTATATTAGAAAACAACACAAAAACCACATATTATTTCGGGAAGGTGACTCAACCACAGTTGTTCAATGCGTTTTGCTAACTAACGGCGTATCCACCCCACCCAAGCCTTCCTACTGCCGACCCAACTTGCAAGGTCCCGGGATACGTTTTCGCGCAACCATGCAGTTTGGCCGGCTTCCACCCTGCAACCTGCGCCAAACCTTCGCTGTCGTTGGCCCGCCCCCTCTGAAAAACGCCTGCGTTAACCGAAATGTGACTTCAGCGCATAAAACGCGTGAAAAGACTTATGCTTTTACCTTTACTCGTGGATCGTGATATTGTGGATACGATCAAACAGCTTCTCAGAGTAGTTGAATCACAACGGGGCCACACACTGTGAGGAAGGGGGCAACCATGAAGAGAGAAGGTATCTCGCGGCGGCGATTTCTTGAGGTGACAATGGCAGGCGCTGCGACGGCGGCTTTGGCGGGAACCCATTTGCGACGGACCTCCGCCGACGCCTGTGAAGAAGGCCAAGCCGAGGAAGCCCAACAGATTCTCGCAGCGAGCGGCGTACAGGGGGGAATCGCCGTTCACGTGGGATGTGGCGATGGCGCACTCACCGCCGCCTTGGGTGAGGACCCGCGATTCTTGGTGCACGGTTTGGATACAAACCCCGCCCGTGTCAGTGCGACGCGCGCCCTCCTTCACGGGCGAGGCGTCTACGGGCCGGTGTCTGCCGAAGCATTCGATGGACGCGAACTGCCTTATGCGAGCAATAGCGTGAATTTGCTGGCGGCCGAGAAGTTAGGCGAGGTATCCATGGAGGAGGTTCGCCGAGTGCTTGCCCCGGGAGGCGTCGCGTGTGTCCGTGAAGGCGGGGCCTGGCGGAAGAAAATTGTTCAGCCGTGGCCGGAAGAAATCGACGAGTGGACGCATTTTCTTCATGACGCCGATGGCAACGCGGTCGCCAGTGATTCGCGCGTAGCGCCTCCCCAGCGGCTGCAATGGATGGCCGGGCCGCGGTGGGCGCGCAGCCACGAAATCCCGACAAGCGTGAACGCTGTAGTGAGCGCGCAGGGCCGAGTTTTCATGATTTTTGATGAGGGTCCGACGGGGGTCTATCGGAAACTGCCATGGGATGCCCATCTCATCGCCCGGGACGCCTTCAACGGCAAGTTGCTTTGGAAGGTTCCCATGCGGGATTGGCAGCCTGAGCTGGGGGTCGAGCATGGCCGCGGCGACCGTTGGCAGATGCACCACACGATCCCGCGCCGGCTCATCGCGCAGGGCGACCGGGTCTACGTTACGCTCACGTTCCTTGACTCGCCGGTGTCCGTATTGGACGCCGCGACCGGCGAAATCTTGGTGGAAGCGCTCGCGGGCACGGAGGGCACGGATGAAATGCTCCTTGAGGATGGGGTCCTCATCGCGAAGATTCCTCAAGTGCTGTCTCATGGCGCCACCGCGCGTTTTGGAAGAGATGTGCCTCACGATAGTTTAGTGGCGGTTGACGTGAGCACGGGCGAGCAGCTTTGGCGGAAAGAGCGGGTTCGCATGATTCCTTACGCCCTCTCAGCAGCGGAGGGCAAGGTAGTCTACCACGACCTTGAGGAATTGGTTGGTCTTGAGCTGCGAAGCGGCGAGGAATGCTGGCGCTCGCCGGATAAGGTGGGCGTCACGCTGGGAGCGAGAAGCACGCTGCTTCTTAGCGGCGGATTGGCGCTTTTCCATGGTCACCTCCGCGTGAACGAGGAGGAACAGCTTTATCTGCGGGCGTTTTCGCTCGATGACGGCGAGCGGCTTTGGAAACGGGAAGGCGGCCTGGGACAGGCGGGAGCGGCCACTCAGCCGACCGATCTATTCGTGATCAACGGGGTGGTGTGGTGTAACGGATCATTGGAGGGATACGACGCACATACGGGCGAAGTCGCCCAGACGGTTTCCGTTGGCGAGCTGATCTCGCCCGGTCACCACTATCGCTGTCACCGCAGCAAAGCCACGGAGCGGTTCTTGAGTGGGCGCGACCTTGATTACCCTGCTGGGGTATAGTCCGCCCCCTGATTATGAACCTTCGCTCCTGAAAAAAGTGTGATACTGTTATGGTTGAAAAAATAAGCCGGTCTGAGCAGAAAAGGCTCTTTAAGCAGGTTGAAGAGCTGGCCGGAGAGCTGGCGGAGTTGACTGA
>JAWOFY010000314.1:0-5037 GCA_046497285.1 Candidatus Hydrogenedentota bacterium | reverse complement strand
CCTCGGGCCGTCTCATCTGGATCTCAGCCCGCTCCCGTAACCGGTGAAATCGTGAGTGGCCGTGATCCAATGTTTTCAAGGCTTGAACGGCGAATATCACCCACGACCACAGCTCCTGTTCCTCGGCGCGGCGAACACGATCTTCCAAATCGCGTATAGCGCGTTGGATGCCTTCAGGGCCGTGTGGTGTCGCTTGATATTCTGCTCGTGTTTGGCGCACCTCCTCAAGCAACTCTTCCCTACGCCCTTCGTCTATCTCTAACGACGTCGGTTCCCATATCTGCACCAACGCCCTCTCGATTTCACCGGCGGTGGGCGGAGGGGGTTCTTCCTCATCATCATCTTCCTCTTCTTCGGCCTCGCATCCAATCAACCCAAATCCGAGGAGGAGCATGAGTGCAAAGGGCAAAAAGTATCTAGTTTTTTTGGTCATGTACAGTTCCTTATGGTTAGGCCGATTGCTTTCCGACATGATTCTACGGAATTATAAAACGTCCGTTGGAATAGTACAAGTTCAAATATCGCTCCCCCAAAACCAACCATGCAAACACCCCCGCCTCCTGGCAAGCCAGGCAGGCCGGAGACGCGCGCATCACCCGCCACTTTCGAAGAGACTTTGCTTGTAAGGCCAGCAAACTGTTAAAGTATCGGCATGGCCAAGAGTTTTCTGTAATCGTAAACCCAAACGCTTCTCCACAAAGGACACTTCGATGAACCATCAAATCGGGGGGATTGACCGTCCTGGACCTAACCCTCCACATCAGGCGCCGCCGGCCCCGAGCCGCTTCGCCTCGTCCCAAAACCGTCCTTCGCCGCCCCGCGACCGCGTGGATATCGGCCGGAACGGCAAAGTAACCATGCAGCAAGCGGTAATGATTATTGCGGAACGGAGCATGGAGCATGTGCGGCAAGGAATAGGCGAGTCGCGAGAGGCCCTGGACATAACCGGGGAGAAATCCGTTGCCCCGTTTCCCGATGCCGTTGCGGGGCGTATCATGGACTTCGCGTTGAAGGGCTTTGAAGGGTTCCAGCGGACGGCGCTTGAGGAGATGGAGGCGGCGGAAGCGCGCCAGGCCTACGCCGGCCTCATTCGTCCCGCGATGCGTCAGGGCATTGCGGAAGCGGAGACAATCCTGACCGCGCTGAATGCCATGAATGCGAACATGACGGGGTTTGTTTCCGATGTGTCACAAGCGTTGGATCGGCGCATCGCGGTTTTTCTTAATAACGAGGCAAGATAAGGCGGGCGTTCCGACGCGGCGGGGACCAATGGTTTAGGCGCGAGTTCTTTTGGAATTGACGGTTCCATGGTGTACACTTAGCATACTGGCGTGAGGGGAAACGTGGTTACGCCAGCATGGCTCAATCGAGTGTCTTTGCGAACCAATCGACAGAGGAGGGAAACGGTTATGATGCTCCAGCTTATGCGTGGGCTTATGTGCCTTTGTGCGGCAGTTTTGGCGGGATCGGCTTTTGCTCAAGCCCAGCCCGGTATGTCCCCGCAACCGCAGTCCCAAGGGGAGGTGGATGAGTTCTTGATGGAAGGCGATGACATACGCCGCGGCCGGCTCCGGGAAGACGAAATGCCCCGCAACCCCGAGTTGTATTATCGCCGAGTGGAAGAGCCCGCCTTGCGGCCGTTTAGAGCGTTTTTCCGCGGAATTGGGGCCGTGTTTTATCAGTCTGTACAAGCCCTGAAGGAAGGCAACGAGAAGTTTCCGGGCCTCGGCACGGTGGAAGTGTTTCGAGGGCTTCGTACAGGCGCGGTCGAATTGGTTCATGGGACGTACATGGGAATGGCAGGAACCAAACATTGGGGATATGATGAACTAGGGGACGCCAATCGCATGATCAACGACAATCTGCTTCTGGCCCACATGATGGATACAGCGACGGCGTGGGGGCTTTTCACGGCCTTCAATGCCGACCCCGCCACGGTTAATCAAACGACGGGCCTCATCTTTGCGGGGCAAATGGTCACGGATACCGGCTACTTCCATCCCGAAGCTGTGGAGATGCGGGAGTTCAGGCGCGAACAGGAAGAGCAGGAGCAGGCGCGGGGAGCCGCCGCGCGAGAGCGCTATTTGGAACGGCCTCAAAGCGCCCGGCGCAACTAAACCGAGCCAGCGAGAACACCCTTTACAAACGCTCACATGTAAGGCAAATCAACCGGGGATCTCGCGGTGTCCCGCCGCGGATCCCCGGTTTTCTTGTACAAGCAGGACTATCCCCGCCAGAAGCGTTTCCGTATCGTCCGTGTTGGGCAACGTTGGAGCTTTCAATGAACAAACTACACATCGCCGTGATTTCAGGCGGCGTGAGCGCTGAACATGACGTGTCCCTTCAAAGCGGCAAGCTGGCCGCCCGCAACCTCGATCCAGCGCGTTTCACCCATACGGCGATCGTGATCGAGAAAGACGGCCAGTGGCGGCTGGGCGGCGCGTCTCCCTGTTCAATCTTTGAGGCCATTAGCCGCCTGCCCGATCTGGGCATCGACTGCGCGTTTCTCGCGTTGCATGGCCCTTACGGCGAGGATGGACGCATCCAGGGCTTGCTGGATCTCCTGGGGATTCCGTATACGGGTTCGCCGTGCGCCGCCAGCGCGCTTGGCATGGACAAGGTCCGCAGCAAGGCGCTGTTAGCCCGCCACGGTGTGCCCGTAGCCCCGGACGTGCTGGTGGATGTGCGGCGTTGGCGCAAGAAACCCAGTGACGTTCAAGCGGACATTGTTCAAGAACTGGGCTACCCCTGCGTGGTCAAGAGTCCGTGCGAAGGCTCCAGCTTGGGAATGGGGATCCCCCAAGGCCCCGGCGAACTAAGCAGTGTACTGGACCATGTCTTCATGTTTGGCGAAACCGCCCTGGTCGAGGGTTACGTGGACGGCACGGAGCTTACGTGTGGCGTTCTCGAAACCGAACCCGGTGAACCGCCCTTGGCGTTACCCGTCACCGAAATCCGGCCGGTTTCGTCGCGCTACTTCGATTTCCAAGCCAAATACACCCCCGGCGCCACAAAAGAGATCACCCCCGCCCCTATCTCCGACACGCTACGGGAAAAGACCCAATCGCTGGCGGTGCGGGCTCACGATTTGATAGGTTGCCGGGGTTTCAGCCGCAGTGATATGATCGTGCGCAATGGAGAGCCCGTGTGGATCGAAATCAACACGATCCCCGGGCTTACCGATACGTCCCTCTTTCCACAAGCCGCCGAGGCCGCGGGTTTCCCTTACGCCGAGATGGCGGCTAAACTCATCGAAGCGGCTCTGGCGCGGGCGCAAAACAAGGATGCGTAGCATATGCTCCTCACCTTCACCAAGATGCATGGCCTGGGTAACGACTACTTGTTCATCGACGCGTCCGAGCATCCCGTCGCCAACCCCAGCGAGCTGTCCCGCCGCATGAGCCACCGGCATTTAGGGGCGGGCGCCGATGGCATCATTCTCGTTCTACCCGGGCAAGAGGGCGCCTTCGCCATGCGCATCTTCAACGCCGACGGCAGCGAGGCGGAGACCTGCGGCAACGGCATCCGCTGCTTTGCCAAATATGTGTATGAGCGCGGCCTCACCGAGGATACGGCCTTCACCATCGACACCCTCGCTGGGCCGAACAAGGTAGAACTCGAAGTGTCGCATGGCCGGGTTACGAGCGTGCGCTCCAACATGGGCAAACCCAACTTCGCGCGCGCCGAGATTCCCATGGAAGGGCCACCGGGCCGGGTCATTGAGGAGCCGCTCGCCGTGAACGGCCAGACCGTGCACATTACCTGCGTCAACATCGGCAACCCGCATGCCGTGGTCTTTGTCGAGGACGCGGCGGAAGCTCCCGTGGCGGAGTTGGGACCGCTAATTGAACGACACCCCGCCTTTCCCAACCGCACCAACGTCGAGTTCGTATCGGTCCGCGACAAGCACAACATCGACATGCGCATCTGGGAACGGGGCAGCGGCATTACCATGGCGAGCGGCAGCGGCTCGTGTGGCGCGGCGTTGGCAAGCATGCTCACGGAGCGCGTGGACAACCGCGCGCACGTCCATCTGGTATATGGCGCGCTCACGGTGGAGTGGGCCTCGGACGGCTGGGTGTATCAAGAAGGACCGGCGGAAGAAGTCTACGAAGGCGCTTGGCTTCACGATGACGACACCTTGATCCAGTCGGTAGATAAGCCCCAAGCGACGTGAAGAAACATCTCCCTCCACCCTTTCAAGGGAATTGGAAGCGAAGAATTCCCCCTTTGAAGGGGGTGGGCCGAAGGGCCGGGGGATGTAAAACAACCCCCACTCCGCCCCATTCGGCGATTGGGGTTGGTAACGGAGCCTTGAACAGCAGAGGAAATCATGTCAATTAACATTGGGGTGCTGCTCTCGGGCAGCGGCACAACCCTCGAAAATCTGCTCGGCTGTATCGCTCGCGGCGAACTTGACGGCGCCATCCAATGCGTGGTCAGTTCACGCAAGGACGCCTTCGGCCTCGAGCGGGCACGGCGCAATGGCATCCCCGCCGTGGCCGTCTCCAAGAAGGACTACGGCGATTGGCGCACCTTCAACGACGCGACCTGGCGCGAACTCGACAGCTACAACCTGGACCTCATTGTGCTGGCGGGATTCATGAGCAAACTGGCGGTCCCCGAGCGGTTCGTCAACCGCATCATGAACGTTCACCCCGCGCTGATCCCCGCCTTTTGCGGCAAGGGCATGTACGGACACCATGTCCACGAGGCGGTCATCGAATACGGGGCGAAAGTCAGCGGGGCGACGGTGCATTTCGTGGATGCCGAATACGACCATGGGCCAATCATTCTACAGGAATGCGTTCCGGTCCGCGATACTGACACGCCCGACTCCCTGGCTGAGCGCGTGCAAGCCAAGGAGCGGGAACTCTATCCCAAAGCCATCCAGCTCTTCGCCGAGGGGCGGTTGCGCGTGGACGGGCGAAAGGTGTATGTGCTCTGAAAGGATCGGGTCAACTTCAGCAAACGAGCCTAAATCGCCGGGTAAGCACGCGCAGCCCTGCCTCCATGGGTGGGTGAACATCTAATGAC
>JAWOFY010000406.1:0-3880 GCA_046497285.1 Candidatus Hydrogenedentota bacterium | reverse complement strand
TCCAGTTTAATTTTAATACTCTTATGGGGCGATCTCAACCCCCACTGTTGTTGGCTTCTCGACCATTGAATGGGCGGTAAGCACGGTCGTTATGCGCGCACATGTATTGCCAACTTAGTGAGTTGGCAACTCGAAGCACATGCTGCCCTCCGGTATGGTCTGCAGTTCAGGCCTCGACAGGGACTGATAGTCAGCGGCTTGCGTGGCGGCGCGATACTCGTCGCCGGGAACCGCTCACCGCGTTCCAGCGACTGATACTAGCTGACGAGACCCCTGCGGTATGGGGCATCCACAAATCTAGCGCGGCTTCATCCTGCAAATCCTGTCCATTACCCCTGATCGCCAGGTGGAAAGGTTGCTCCGGGGAATAACATCCCCCTTGATCCCCCTTCAAAGAGGGAATTCTGCTTGAAAGCTGACAAGATCTTAGCGGTACGGGGGATCCAGAAATTGAGCGCGGAAAAGGCGCTAGCGAATTCGAGGCAAGTTTGTCATTCAGGCGCTGGACAATTAGAATGGGCGCGAAGGGCTCCATAACGCTTTTGGGGGCGGTGTACCGGTTCTAACAGATGGTGGAAGAAGGGTAGATTGAGTGATTCTGACGGATCGCAGTATCAGGGAACGGCTCGCATCCGGGAATTTGCGCATTGAGCCGCTGGACGACATGCAGATTGGCCCCGCGTCGGTTGATTTGCGCTTGGGGGATTCCTTTCTCTCGCCGAGGGCGAGCGAGGGCGTCTTCTCCATGTCCGAGCCCGTGAGTTACGATGAAGTGCGGGACTCGGAGTTCGTGGTGGCCGGGCATGGCTTTGTGTTGGCGACAACCCGCGAAGTGGTGGCCCTTCCTGATGATCTCACTGCCTTTGTTGAGGGCCGTAGCTCGATAGGACGCCTGGGGTTGTTCATCCAGAATGCGGGGTGGGTGGATCCCGGTTTCCAGGGCGCGATCACGCTTGAGCTTTACAACGCCAACGCGGCAGCCATTCGCATCGAGGCGGGCCGGCGCATCTGTCAACTGGTGATTGCGCGGGCCGACGGCGTGGTGGACCGCCCGTACCGCGGCAAGTACCAAGGACAACGGGCGACCACGGGATCACGGGCCTACATGGATGAAGAGGTAGGGCCAACCCCGTGACCCGGCGCCGCGATGGCTCAGTCGTGGCGGAAATGAACAAAGACGCGGCCGAAATTCTTGCTGTCCTTTTCGACGCGGTGATACTGCTTCTTGATTTCGGGCCGTTCGAGAAACCTGAGCACGGACTTCTTGAGCTGGCCGCTGCCCTTCCCGGGGATAATTTCGACCAACTTGATCTTTTTGGAGACCGCTTCATCGATCACCCGCTGCAATTCTTGTTCAATGGTCCGGCCTTTGTTGTAGATATCGTGAAGGTCGAGTTTTAGCTTTGCCATAGTCCGTCTCCATGCCGCTTATCCGACGCCTTGTCTGCTTAACGGGCCAGAACTCCCATTTGAGCATGCCCGCCCATATGGATACAATGAGCCAAGGGTTGGGGATAGATGAGACGCGCCGCTTTCTGGCGCGCCTTGAGCACACGCTGGAGTGAGTATAGAACATGGACACCGTCACGGTTGAACTGGGCGAACGCTCTTATCCCATCATGATTGGGAAAGGAGCGCTAACGGAACTGCCCCGCGCGGCGGCGCGGCAGAAGCCCACGGGCGGCGTGGCGCTGGTGAGCGACTCCAATGTGGCGCCCTTGTACGGAGACCGCGTGGCCAAGCTCATCGAGGAAGGCGGCAGCCGCGTGATTCGGTGCGAGATTCCGGCCGGCGAACAGCACAAACGGCTGGCCCAAATCGAAGCCTTGTGCGGTCACTTCCTTGAGGGCGGCCTGGATCGCGGCGGTTTGGTGGTTGCCTTGGGCGGCGGCGTGCTCGGCGATATCGCGGGGTTCGCGGCGGCCACGTACATGCGGGGGCTCCCCTATATTCAGATTCCCACGACCATCGTGGCGCAGGTCGATTCCAGTGTAGGCGGGAAGACTGGCGTCAACCATCCCTTGGCCAAGAATATCATCGGCGCGTTTCACCAGCCCGTGGCGGTGATCATCGAGCCTTCGTTCTTGGAGACGCTACCCGATCGCGAAGTGCGGGCCGGTTTGGCCGAGGTCATCAAGCACGGGATAATCGCGGACGAGGAGCTGTTCGCCTACATGGAAGACCACGTTGAGGCCATTCTCGGGCGCGATCTCGAAGCGCTCACCTTTCCCGTCCGGCGGTCGTGTGAAATCAAGGCCGCTGTCGTGGCCGAAGACGAACGGGAAGGCGGACGCCGGGCGATTCTGAACTATGGCCACACCTTTGGCCACGGCATCGAGGCGGCCAGTGGGTACAATACCTTTCTGCACGGGGAAGCCATCGCGCTAGGCATGCACGCCGCGGGATGGCTCGGGAAGGAGCTGGGGCTCGTCGACGACGCCTTCGTGCAGCGGCAGCGGGATTGCATCGCCGCATACGGGCTGCCTGTTCAGTGGCCGGAACTCCCGATGGACAGCGTGGTTGAGGCGATGAAACACGACAAGAAGGCCCGCGCAGGACAAATGCGATTTGTGGCGCCCGACCGCATGGGACACGTGGTTCAACGGAGCGATGTTACCGAGGATCAGGCCCGCCGGGCATTGCGGGCGCTCACGAATGGAACGTAGAGGAACACATCATGGCGTTTGGCGGCGAGACAGCGGAAAGTTATTACGACGAGGGGTTGACCGCGTCCATGCGCGGCGAACTGGAACGGGCGGTGCAATGTTTTGAGCGGGCGCTTCAACTGGACGGCGCCTATGAAGCCGCGCGCCATCAGCTAGGTAAGTGCAAAGCCCGCATGGGCCAAGGCGATGAAGCCCTCTCCATTCTTCGAGACGTCATCAGCCGCAAACCCAACCATGTCGCGGCCCGTGTGGACTATGGGTTCGTTCTGCTGGACCTCGGCCGGACCGAGCAGGCCAAATACATCTTCACCGAGGTGGTGAGTTACGAACCGTCCAATGCCCGGGGCTACCTCGGACTCGGACAAGCCGCTTTCCGCGAAGGCGACTACGCCACCGCCATGGGTAACGCGCAGATGGCGCTAAACCACGGCGGCTCGCATTTCAGCGCGTATTTCCTGTTGGGCCGGGCCGCCTTGCCCGCGGGCAACCCTCAAGCCGCCGAGGAAGCCCTCGAAAAGGCGGAATCGCTCATGAAGAAGTCGGTGGAACTCAAACCCGATCATCCCGAGGGCCACTATTTCCGGGGCGAAGCGGCGCTAGCGCGTGGACAATACGCCAACGCCCTGGAGTATTACCGGGAGGCGGAGAAGTATTGCGAAAAGGATCGGTATTACACCGCCTACGGGGAGCATTTCACCGATGTGGACATCCTCGCCAAACAGGGCCTCTGCTACCAGAAACTCGGCCAAACCGACCAAGCCCGCGCCATGGGCCAACGCGTCGCCGAACGCGATCCCGAACATGCGCTGGGCAAATGGTTGAATAACCTCTAGGTCTTTCCCCCACGATTTGACTTGAAGGGAACCTCGTGAGCGACGTTACGCACCAGATCGTCCGCTGCTTTCTAGAACTGCGCGGCTTTCGGATTTGGACCAATTGGCATTCAGGCGATGGCCCGCAGTTCTACGTGGACAATCCGAATCCTGTGCCATCCTCCGTGGACAAGGGATTCCTGTTTTATCCCCTCGATATGCCATCGGTGGAGCGCGCGGCCGTCGCCGTTCGCGCTTGGCACGGCGAACGCCTGTATCCTTCCGTGATTGAAGCGAACCCCGGCCTCACCGCAGCCTTTAGCGATGAGATGCTCGAGCTTGCGGCTCAGTACTTCCAAGGCCAGCCCTATCTTAAGCTGCTTATCGTTTCGGAGTTCCCCG
>JAWOFY010000395.1:0-4879 GCA_046497285.1 Candidatus Hydrogenedentota bacterium | reverse complement strand
AATTAGTAATAGATTTTATGAAAAATTATATTCAGCCAAAGCTAACAATCCAATAAATAACTTCGAGTCCAGCAAGAACAATCTCTTCGTTATTGTGGTTGAAGAGTTTCGTTTCTCTCACGCGCTTCCTCTGTGTCCTCTGTGTCTCTGTGGTTCAAATCTTGTTCATCCTGTAAATCCTGTCCATTGTTTCGGGCAGGTTCGCGGAAGAAGACGGGCAGGAGAATGATGAGCCCGGCGGCGATGGTCATGGGCACGGTCCAGAACAGGCTATAGTCGATGGCGCCATCGGGTCCGGCGGCCCATTCGCCCACGCCGCCCGCCATGAGGCTGCCCGTCAATAGGCCCACGCCGCCGATGATGATGTTGAAGACCTGTTGCGCGCCCGCGCGTTCCCAGGGGCGGCAATTGTTGTTGAGGTAGATGTAGGCGGTGACGAAGTACAGGGCGTAGGTGAAGCCGTGAAGCGATACCCCCGCCATGGCCAGCCACTGCGACTCAGTAAACGCGAAGATGGCGAACCGCGCCATCTGGAACGCTACCCCCGCGATCAGCAACGCTTTGATGGAGAAGCGGCCGAGCCAGATCGCCATGAGCGCCATGATAATCATCTCGGTGAACTGGCCGAGACTCAGCGAGGGCATGATCCATTGGTCGGTGAAGCCCGCCGCGCTGAGATAGGGGCCGGCGCCGTAGGCGTAGAACTGGTTGAGCACGCTGTTGACGAACGTCGCGAGGCACAAGAGCAAAAGGCCTGGCCGCGCGAACACGGCGAGGCTTTCCCAAGGCTTCGTCACCGTTTTCTGCCCCGCCGCCTCGCTGCGGGGGAGGGTAAGCGCGTAGACGGCGAAGACGGTGGATGTGGCCGCGCACAGGAGCAAGGCGTCGGGCAGCCGGCTTTCGGCGAGGCCCCCGTTGCGTTGCAACCAGAAATAGCCGAAGAGCCAGGCCACGGCGAACCAGCCCACCGTGCCATAGGTGCGAATGGAAGCGAAATGGCGTCCCGCGTCCGTGGCGTGGTGGAAGGTGACGGTGTTGGTCAGTCCCATGCACGGCATGAAGACCAAGCTGTACAGGAGGTAAAGCGCCACGAAGGCCGGGAAGCTGTCTTGCGTCGAGAGTGCGAACATGAGCACCGCGGCAAGGGCGTGGCACAGCGCAATGACCTTCTCGGCCCGCAGATAGCGATCGGCCACCACGTTGACCCACAGCGGCGCGAGCGTGGCCGCCACGGCGGGCATCGCCAAGACCACGCCCACTTGGAACGGGGCAAAGCCGAGGTAGTTCTTGAGGTAATGGCTGAGTATGGGTAAGATGGCGCCGGCGGCGAAGTATTGCAGAAACATCATCGCCGCCAAGCGGGCGTGAAGACTGGAAGTCACGCTGAGTTGTTTCCTTTCGCGCCGGGAACAATGCCGAGGGATGGGGGAGGCGGTTTGGCGGCGCCGGGTGTGTTGACATCCCCAGCACGGAGTTCATGTAGAAGCGGCGCCCCCCGGCCGCTTGAACCAATCAACGCGTAAACCGCCCTAAGCGGCGAGGGCGCCGCTTCTACGTTTTGCGGGAGAATGTCTTCCGCGCAGGGGGCGACTCTAAGAGAAAAAGATCCCCTATTTCCATGCTTCCACGATAGTGTCCACATTATAGCGGACCATGCCCACGTAGGTCCCTTCCGGCGTTCCATCGGCGCCGAGGGCGTCGGAATACAGCTCCCCGCCGTCTTGGATAGCGTGACCGCGCTCGCGTATTCCTTCGATGAGGGCGTTGACGCCTTGCGGGTTGATTGTGGTCTCGATGAACACCGCCGGAATCTCCCGCTCCGCGATCGTGCGCGCCAGATCCGTGATGTCTCGCAGGCCAAACTCCGCCGCCGTGCTGATGCCCTGAAGCGCCATGACCTCGATGTCATAGGCCTTGCCAAAATACCCGAACGCGTCGTGGGCGGTAACCAAGACCCGTTTCTCTTCCGGGATGGAGGCGATCTTCTCCTTGACCTCCTCGTGCAGCGCCTCCAGCTCGGCCAGGTACGCCTCGGCGTTCGCCTCGTACGTCTCCCGGCCCTCGGGATCCACCTCGATGAGGGCGTCGCGCACGGCCTCCACTGCGGATTTCCACAGGGAGACATCGAACCAAATGTGAGGATCATACAAGCCGCCATAATCGCCGGCTTCAATGTGTTCCTCCTCTGGAACCGCCTCGGCGACAGCCACCGTCGGACGGTGTTGGCTCATGCGATCGAACACTTGCGCCATGCGCCCTTCCAAGTACAGGCCGTTGTACAGGAGGAGATCCGCCTCCCGCAGCCGCCGCAGGTCTTGCTGCGAAGCCCGGTACATATGGGGATCCACGCCAGGTCCCATGAGCCCCGTAACCGAGGCCCGGTCGCCAGCCACATTGCGAGCCGTGTCCGCCACCATGCCCGTAGTGGCGACTACTTGGATAACGCCGTTATCGCGTTCTCCCGCCACGCCGCCGCATCCCATTCCAGCGCCCAATACCAAGAGCACCCCCATGGCGGCGAGACCCATGCGCATGTATTTTGTGCTTCGTGAACTCATGACCTTGTTGCCCTAACCCAGTTTAAGACTGGCTGTGTGAAACCTTGGTTAACTTTGTTGCTGCTTGTGAATAGTGTAGCCCAAAGAAACCCCCGCGTCAAACGGCGGCTACACAAAACGGCGCTCAGTCCTGGGCGGGAACATCTACTCCCATGAAGGGGGAAACGGGCTCCGACTGGTCCGGAACAGGGGGAACAAACTCCTCGGCCTCGTCATCCTCCGGCGCCACGGGCTCGCCGGCTTCGAGGGCTTCGACGATTTCGCGCACGCCCGGCTGGTCGTCGTCCACGGCGAGGGATTGCGCGAAGGCGTATTGGGCGCTCTCGTAATCTCCTATGGCAAGGTAAACCGAGCCCAGGAAGTTCCAGGCGGCCGTATCTTCGGGCTCCAGGGTGACGGCCCGTTCAAGCGGCGCGGCGCATCGGTGGGGTTGGCCCACGCGAAACAGAATCCGGGCATAGGCCGTGTAGGCCTCCGCCGTGTTTGGCGTCGCGCGGCCGCTGGTCTCATAAAGTTCGATAGCTCGTTCAATAAGTTCCAATGTCCGCGTTGGGAGCATCGCTTGTGTGTCGAGCCTTTCGTAGGCCTCCACCAGCCGCCCTTCCGCGATGTCCAGGGCAATCGCGCCAAACTCCAGGGCGGGATGCCCTTCTTCAAGCTGCTGGCCTTCCTCACGCGTTTCCCGCGCCAGCGGAATGAGGCCCATTTCGAGATAAAGCGCCACCATCAACCCATGGGCGTGCGCGGCGATTGGGCCCCCTGGCTCCAGCGCGAGGCATTGGCGTAGCGCCTCGGCGGCGTCCGGCGCGGCCGCGTCTCCGAGATGCATGCGCATTTCACCCAGCATCACCCAGCTTTCGGCATCATCCGGCGCGTGTTCCGTCGCGCGCTCAAGGGTCTCCGCCGCAAGATCGTAATCGCCATCCATCGCCAGAACCGTAGCCAGGTCCTTGAGTACGGCGGGGTCTCTGGATTGGGCTGCGTTCTGGGCCTGCAAATCCCGTCGCGTCTCGCTCAATAGGTCGCGCTGCTCACGGGCGATCCGCTCCATTGCTTCGAAATCGCCCTCGGCCCGCGCCTCAAAGAAGGCCTGTTCACGTTCGCGGAACTGGCCGCGCAGATCGCCTTGACGGGCCTCGGCAGCGGGAGGGAGGGCGCCTATCAGGGTGACCATCAATCCAAGGAGAAGACGTTCCACCCATGCTGGGGCTCCATGCCTGGCGGCCATCTCAGTAGCTCTCCATGGCGGTTCGGGTTTCCGGCCAAAGGAGGGACTCCAGACGTTTGGTCAGCGGCTCGAAGGTTTTCTTATCCAAGGCGGAAATGGTCACGCCGCCGTATTGATGACGCAACCCTTCGACGACCTCCGGTTCAGCTTGATCGATCTTGTTCCACACCAGCAGGCACGGTTTCCCGTTTAACTCCAATTCGCCTAGAATATCCTGAACCGCCTTGAGTTGTTCCTCCACAGCCGGGCTCGAGGCGTCAAGCACGTGAACCAGCAGGTCTGCTTCATCAAGCTCTTCCAGCGTGCTGCGAAAGGCGGCCCGGAGATCAGCGGGCAAGTCGCGGATGAACCCCACGGTATCCGTGATGATGATTTCGCGCTCCTCCGGAAAGCGCAGCCGCCGGGTCACGGGATTCAACGTGGCGAAGAGCGCGTTCTCTTGAGTGACCTCGCTGTCGGTGAGGTTGTTCAACAAGGTGGATTTACCCGCATTGGTGTAACCCACGATGGACACGATCGGCAGGTTGTTTCGGGAGCGCTGACGCCGGCGTAGTTCGCGCCGGTTGCCCAACTTATCGATTTCGCGCTCCAACTGGGCGATCCGGTCCTTGACACGGCGCCGGTCAATCTCGAGCTTGGTCTCGCCTGGGCCCCGGCCGCCGATGCCGCCTGTTAGACGGCTCATGGCCGTGTGCTTTTCACTTAGGCGCGGCAGCATGTACCGCAGTTGCGCCAGCTCCACTTGCGTCTTGCCCTCGCGCGTTTGAGCGTGCTGGGCGAAGATGTCGAGAATGACTTGCGTGCGATCCAGAATTTTCAAGTCGGTGTAATTCGCCAGGTTCTGGATCTGGGACGGGCTCAGGTCCATGTCAAACACAAGCACCTCGGCCCCGACTTGCATGGCCCGGATGATGATCTGCTTGAGTTTGCCTTTCCCCATGACATGGCGGGGATCCACCGGTCTGCGCTGAGCGAATTGGTCAAGGACAGAGATGCCCGCGCTGCGGCATAATTCGCAAAGCTCGGCCAGCGAATCCTCGGATTGGGAAGCGGGCTGCTGGCTTACGTGGGCGAGAATGGCCCGGTTTTCGCC
>JAWOFY010000202.1:0-5657 GCA_046497285.1 Candidatus Hydrogenedentota bacterium | reverse complement strand
ATCCGTAAGTACGGTTTTCACGGCTTATCTCATCAGTACGTTTCCCGAAAGGCGGCCGAGGTCCTCGGCAAACCGATTGAGAACACAAGAATCATCACGTGTCACTTGGGCAACGGCTGTAGCATCACCGCCGTGAAGGGCGGGAAATCCATCGACACAAGCATGGGGGTGACGCCCTTGGCGGGGGTCATGATGGGAACGCGCTCGGGCGATCTCGACCCGTATATCCCCCTCTTCATGGTGAAGGAACTGGGAATGAGCCCCGAGGAAGTCGAGCATACCCTCAATCGCGAGAGCGGTCTCAAAGGCCTCTGTAACAATGCCGATCTCCGCGATGTGGAAAATCTAAGCACGCAGGGCGATTCCGCCGCGGCGCTTGCGCTGGATATGTTCGCCTACCGTGTCGCCCGGTACATCGGGCAATATGCCATGGTGCTGGGCGGCGTCGATGCCGTCGTGTTCACCGCTGGCATTGGCGAGAACAACTCCGTCATGCGCAGCCGGATTCTCAAGAACGCCGGCTATCTGGGTATTGAGATTGACGAGGACCTCAACGCTCAACACGCGATGGACATCACGGCGGCCTCGGCGTCCGTGAACACCCTTGTCGTCCCGACCAACGAAGAGTCCGTCATTGTCGAGGAAACCCTCAGGAAGGCGAGCGAGGTGAGTCCCCGTTTACGTCAAACCGCTACCGCCTGAGCAGTGTTTTGCTGATCCTTTCCCGCGGCCCCGGAGTAGGTTTCCGCTCCGGGGCCGTGACTTTGCGAAGGCAACCCCATGGTTTGTCTGTCACCTGAGGAATGCGCAATCGTTCAACTATAGAAATGAGGGTTACACATCCCCATGGCCATACCGCGTCACCCCGATCCCATCGCTTTGTTCCAGAAGTGGCTGAAGGAAGCCAAGAAATCCGACCTTGATGAGCCTACCGCGTTCACGCTCGCCACGGTGGACGCCCACGGCCGTCCATCGGCCCGCGTCTTGTTGTTGAAAAACGTGGATGAGCGGGGGTTTGTGTTTTACACCAACTTAAAGAGCCGGAAAGGCAGGGAGTTGCGCGAGAATCCGTTTACCACACTGTGCTTCTATTGGATGCCGCTCTGCAAACAGGTTCGCGTGGAAGGGCGGGCAGAGTTGGTAAGCCCAGAAGAAGCCGACGCGTACTTCGCGTCCCGGGCGCGGGAGAGCCAGCTCGGGGCCTGGGCCTCGAAACAATCCGAACCCTTGGAAGGCCGCTTCGAACTCGAACGCCGCGTTGCCAAATACGCCATCCAGTTCAACGTACGCAAGGTCCCCCGCCCCGAGTTCTGGTCCGGCTACCGGGTCACGCCCGACCGCATCGAATTTTGGCAGGCATTGCCGTTCCGGCTTCACGACCGGCTCTTGTACACGCGGGATCCGGAAAGCGGCGGATGGTCGATGCAGGCGCTCTTCCCGTAAGGGGCCACGCAACCCCCAGGCCAGAGGCCGTAACGCCGGCTTTTAGCCCAATCGCCGATTAGGGTGATGTGCCAAATGTTTAGCCCCCGGCCCTCCCGAAGAGGGAATTGGTTCGTCGCTGAAGGGGCGTCTACCGCTTCTCGTATTGCCTGCGGTAGTACTCCTTGAAGTCCCCGGCCTTGATCTTCTCCCACCACCAGCGGTTGTTCTTGTACCATTCCGCCGTCTCGGCTACCCCACGCTCCCACTCCATCGCCGGCCGCCAGCCCAGGGCCTTGAGTTTATCCGCGTTAAGGGCGTAGCGGCGGTCATGACCGGGCCGGTCCTTTACGGGCTTGATAAGGTCCTCGCTCGCACCCGTAACTTCGAGGATTTTGTACGTCAGCTCGACGTTTTCGCGCTCATTGCCCCCCGCGATGTTGTAGATCTCGCCCGGCGTCCCCTTGCGCAACGCGCAGTCGATACCAGTACAATGGTCCTCGACGTAGAGCCAGTCCCGCACGTTCTTTCCGTCGCCATACAGGGGAAGGGGTTCGCCGTCGAGCGCATTGGTGATGAACAACGGCATGACCTTCTCGGGATACTGGTAGGGCCCGTAGGTGTTGGACCCGCGCGTGATAATCACGGGCGTGTTGAAGGTGTGGAAGAACGCCATGCCCATGAGTTCGCCACCCGCCTTGCTTGCGGAATAAGGGTTCCGGGGATTGACGGGATCCGCTTCCGTGAAGGCCCCCTCGGCGATGCTCCCATAGACCTCGTCCGTCGACACGAGCAGCACGCGCTCTGTCTCAAGCTCCCGGGCCGCCTCGACGATGTTATGCGCGCCCCGGACATCCGTATCGATGAATTCCGACGCCCCCATGATGCTGCGGTCCACATGGGTCTCCGCAGCGAAGTTGACCACGGCGTCACACCCTTCGAGCGCGTCCCGGACGGCCCCGATATCCGCCACATCCCCCTGGATGAAGGTGTGCCGGTCCGGGTCCACATCCTTGACGTTGTCGAGGTTGCCCGCATAGGTGAGCTTGTCGAAATTGACGACATGCACATCGGGATAGGTCCGCAAGGTGTAGCGAACGAAGGCCGAGCCAATGAATCCAGCGCCGCCAGTGACAAGAATCCGTTTCAGGGACATCGGGTTGGGTTCTCCATGCCATTTGTTGATGCGCGCCTCACGTGCGCGGTAAAGGGAAAATCGCGGCGACCGTTTCCTCTTCAATACGCAGGTCGCGTCCTTGGGCGCCTCCACATCCCGCTATGGGTTGCTCATTCATGGGCGTATCCCCGCCGCTGCAAATAGTGCCGCAGGGCATCCTCCCAAGGGCGAAACCGGTAGCCCGTAATCTCTTCCAGCAGGGCCGGATTCAGCACCGAATAACGGGGGCGCGCCGCTTTGGTGGGGTATTCATCGGCGGAGCAGGGGTGGACCTTGACCTCCAGACCAGCGTTGCGGAAGATGGCCTGAGCGAACGCAAAGCGCGAACAGCTTCCCGCGTTCACCGCATGATAAATGCCGTAGCGGTCAACGGGCGCCAACGCCTGAAGCGCCTCCGCCAGGTCCCAGCTATGCGTCGGACAGCCGATCTCGTCGTTGACCACGCGCAGTTCGGACCGCGTTTCCGCAAGGCTCAACATCTTCTCGGCGAAATTATTCCCGCCTGGCCCGAACAGCCACGCCGTCCGCACGACGAAATGCCGTGGATTCGCCTCTATCGTGGCCTGTTCCCCCGCGGCCTTGGACCCCGCATAGACGCTCAGGGGACCGGGCGGATCGTCCGGTTCGTATGGGCATTCCTTGCGGCCATCAAAGACGAAGTCGGTGCTGATGTAGACCACGGCGGCTTCCACCGCTAGCGCCGCTTCCGCCACGCGCCGGGCGCCCTCCACATTCACCCGCCACGCGGCGTCCGGATCGTCTTCCGCGCTCTCCACATCCGTGTAGGCGGCGGCGTTGATCACAAACTCCGGCTGGACCTCGCGCGCTATCTTCTCGGCCGCCTCCGGCTCCGCGATATCCACCTCGGGCAAGTCCGCGCCCACGCATTCGCCTTCGCGGCCGAACACTCTGGTTATATCGCGGCCCAACTGGCCTTTGGCGCCAAATACAAGTGTTTTCACTGACACTCCTGGGGGTTAAGCAAGATGGAGCGATTTCCCCTTATCGCCGGGTACGTGCGCTGCTCCAGGGGACAGCATCCCCCTTGATCGCCATCGAAGGGAGAATACTTCGTATCGCCGCCTCCATACGCCCTTTTTGCCGACAAGATGCCGGCGCTACGAATTCCCCCTTGGAAGGGGGTGGCCCGAAGGGCCGGGGATGTTAACACCCCACACCCTGCCATATCCGGCGATTGGGGAATTTCCATGCTCCAGTTCAAAGCTGTTCACATAGATTCAAGAACTCCCCGAAACTCTCAAGATGCCCCGTAAATTCTGTTACTCTGTGTCTGAGTTCCCGCAAGTAGGGCGCTTCCGCGGCGTGCCCGGGCCGCGTCTTCGTATAACTCAAGTTTCGTTCACGAAATACATGTCTCAAATAATCAAAATGAAACTGCCCGTGACTGTTGAATCCATCGTATAAGGGCATATCCTCGGGATCGTTCTCTTGCACATCGTAGTGTTGGATATAGTTTCGAAGCTGGAGGTTTTGTGGATTGCGCTTAAATATCTTTCGATTTCCAAGCAGCCACGTCTCGATACAACGGTTCTGCACAATGACGTTCAGTGTGGCTGACACAAGTCTTTCACCTGAATTAGCCGCCGCCTTCTTTACATGCTCGATTCGATCACGAACCGTATCGTCATCCGCGTCCAATACAACCACAAGCCGATCAAAGTTTCCAATCCTTTGAATGTCGCGAATCGCGTTTGGCAAATGTGTATAAAGTAAAGAAGGGTATCCCTCCCCGCTTATCAAGTAGTAATTGTTGTGGCTCACCGCTTTAGGATTTGAGACCTGGCTTAAATGCGGCGCGATAACCGAGAGCCATGCTGGATACAGTTTCCGTTCACACCGTTTCCCTTCCACCAAGAAATACACGTTCATGAAGCCACAATACCTTCTCGATACTCCTCATTGTTCAGTAATTGTATAAAAGCCTCGTGGCTGGATTCACTAAGACCGAGAGATGTCGCATCATGAGTGGTTACGACTCCACCCTTGCGCCGGACCACCTTCCAGTGTTCTGGACCGACATTGTTGATTACATAGGGATGATGACTAGTGATTATGAATTGCAGGCTGCGATGTGGTTGAAGTAGATCTTCCGTCAACACGTCAATACAATTCACCCCAAGACTATTCTCAAATTCATCTATTAAAATGACCGTGCCTTCTGGCCACAAATACATTTCGGCCAAATGGAATATCGTTCGCAGCATGCCGGAGGATATTTGCCGTTGATGAATCCAATCCGAGACTCCTTTCTCTCTAATCTGTATAATAGGAACTTGCGCCATAAACGGTGGGAGGCTATCATCATCTACAGGCTGTACCCTTATATCAACAACTTGGGGAAAGATCTCCATGAAACGGTCTCGTATGGTGGCGAATACGTCGGGTTGGCATTCGCTCACCAAGGCCAGTTTTAGCTGAGTTGGTAATTCGCTGTGTTGAATGTCTTCCAATGTTCCATGCCGTTCCTTGAACTTTTCAAACAGTGAAGAAGGGATCCGGCTATAAGGACGGTATGGTGAGGACTGGTCGCTATGAAGAACGCTCTGGAATGCCTCGTATGCAGGGGCTACGTCGTCCTCCTCGCTTAACAGACTGACAATGCTCACGGAAGGTGATAACCGAGGAATTCTATCGCCTTTGAAAGTAATCTCCCGTTCGCTACGCCGAATAATTTCCTGTCCGTCCAAATGAAGCGACTCAGACAGAAGACGGGGCTTATCAGAACTGGGGGAATCGGCATCGCCCCCGAGATCTAGCTCGTCTAAGACCGGCCTCTCCAGAGTTTCAAATTCACCTTTCCAATGATAACGGTGGTTGTCACGAGTGGTAAACGTCATTTCCCACTCTAGACCGTTCAAGACTCCCCCCAGAGCAATCCGCTTGACATTCAACAAAGCGCGCAAAATCTGAGTCTTGCCAACCCCGGAAACACCCACCAAGAGCGTGAGGTCTGAGAAGAAAGTCTCTTCTAGACGCCACTGAAGAACTTGGTCATGATATTGAAATCGCTCGATTCGCATAAGATCCGCTCCCGGGG
>JAWOFY010000070.1:0-5883 GCA_046497285.1 Candidatus Hydrogenedentota bacterium | reverse complement strand
CTCCCGCCCATCTCCTCGGCGACGTCCTCGCAGAAATCGACGAACCCGTCAGCGCCGCCGACCTGTTGCATTTGCTGGCGGCGCTGTTGTTCGAGGAACTGCTGTTGCGGGATGTTGCCGCGGGGATCGCGTTGGCCGCCGGGTTGGCCGGGCTGAGGCTGACCCTCTTGGTAGGGGCCGCGGGCCTGCGCCTGCTGTTGTTGCTGGGGCGAAATACCGCGTTCCTCGAGGACTTGGCGCCACCATCGGGTCCAGCGGCCCGCATCCATGCCAAAATCCTGGCCCGTCAATTGTCGCAGGGCGGCCGCGGTAGCCCGGCGCAAATGCGGCCGCTGTTGGAGCACCTGGAGCAGAGCGGGCACGGCGTTGACATTGCCCCACTGGCCGAGCAAAAGGATGGCCTCCTCGCGCACGGTGGTATCGTTTTCGTGCGGTCCAGTGGCCACCTGCTGGACGACCGCGAGGGCGTCGGCGCCGCCATATTGGGCCAAGGCCCGAATGGCGATGCGGCGCACATCCGAGAAGGGGTGACGGGCCATCTCCATGAGATGGCGCTGGGCCTCCGGGGCCTCCCCCGCGACAATGGCTTGGGCGCATTGGATGGCCAAGGGTGGGTGGCTTGTATCCCAAGCCGTGGCCGCGAGGCTTTCCGTGGCGTCCTCGCTTCTCATTAGCGTAAGGAGCCAGGCGGCGGCGACCCGCTCTTGTGTGGAGGCGTCCTCCCGCGTGAAACGCTGAAGCACGGGCGTCTCCAGGCGCTCGCGCATGCCGGGGGCCGTCTCGACGATGGCCTGGTTCAGTTCCGGGCGGCGCTGAAGGGCGCCTTCGATGAAGCGCTCCGCAATCTCTTCGGGGTCTTGCGTCTCCAGCAGCTCTCGGGCTTTCGCGCGGACGTCGGGGTCCCGGTCCACCAGCGCGGCCATGATGCGGTTCAAGTTCTCCAGGCTGGCTTCGCCATCGATGGTCTCCAGCGCGCGGAGCCGGGCGGGGCCTTCCGCGGCTTGCAGCATGCCCTCGAACACGGCCTGCATGTTCTCGGCATATGGACCGGGAGCTTCCGTCTCTCTATCCGGCCACGAAGGGCTCCACGTGTGCATACGCCGTGCGAACCGATCCGCCGATGCGCGGGCTTTGCGGTACGCGCTGGCGGGTTCTAGAGAAGGTTCGGGCTCCGCTTCGGAGGGCTCCGTGGCCTGCTTTGTGTCCGGGGGGAACGCGAAATATCCGCCCGGTGCTTCCCACGCCGGCACCGTGCTGAGATAGGCTGGCGCATTGGGAACGGATTGTTCTTTTATTTCGCGATTTTCGCTATTCGTCGCGCGCTCCTCCTCAGTTGGTTCCGGCTTAGGGATGTGCATTTCTTCTTCGGCGAAGGCTGCGGTTGCGGCGAACAAGAGGGTGAGTGCTGAAATTTTTAACATTGTGCTATATATTCTCTGCTGCTTTGCCGCGGGATCGGAAAAACTTTGTCGCGAACGTCGGCACGCTGGAAATAACCGCCATGGGGGACGCGTTTCTAGATATAGCACAGGGTGCTCTCTCCCCCAAGCCCCTCCCTGTGCCACAGTCAGTCATGACTGGTTCCCACCACTGGCGAGTGCGTACACGGGTGGTTTCCCCCGCCACCCCGCACTCGCCGCCTTTTTTGTGTTGCGATCACGATTCGGCTCCATTGTGGCCGGTCCATTGCTGCAGCATCTCGCAAATGACCGCATGTTGGGAATAACCGTTGGGGGGTATGCGTTCCTCACAATAAGCACAGGGTGCTCTCTCCCCCAAGCCCCTCCCTGTGCCACAGTCAGACATGACTGGTTCCCACCACTGGCGAGTGCGTATACGGGTGGTTTCCCCCGCCACCCCGCACTCGCCGCCTTTTTTGTGTTGCGATCACCCATTTCGTCCGGTCCACTGCTGAAGCAGCACGTCATAATCCACAGCCATGTGGTTGGGATGCTCGAGATAGCGAGCGAGCATATAGAGATAATCGCTTAAACGGTTGGTGTAGGCCAGGATCGCGTCGGCCTCGAATCCGGGACAGGCCTCACGCAGGCGCACCAGCGCGCGTTCAAATCGGCGCGTGACGGCGGCGGTCACGTCGGCCTGGGCGGCGAGGTTGTTCCCTGCGCACACGATGAAAGCGTGGGGCAGCCGGACGCTCTCCTCCAGCCGGGCTTGTTCGTTTTCGAGATGACGCAGGTGATCGGCCCCGATCTCGTCGTGGCGGAATTCCGGCCGGGCGCGTTCAGGGTCGCTGCAGGCCGCGCCGATGAGGAAATGGGTGTGCAGGACCCACAGCAAAAAGGCGGCCAGCTCATCGCGGTCTGGCCTTTCGCTGTTGGTGATCTGCTGGCGCAAAAGGGCGGTATGCGCGCGCAACTCGTCCACCGCGCCCACGCATTCCATGAGAGGGTGCGCCTTGGAGTAGCGATTTCCATTCAAGGCTACGGCTTCGCCCGCATCGCCGGTCTTGGTCGTGATTTGAGACTTCATTCCCGCTGGCCCTCGCAGTCCAAAGTTACGCGCACCGGGCAATGATCCGAGCCCTTGATCTCGCTCAAGATCTCACAGGCTTGGACCCGTTCAATGAATTCGGGATTGACGCAATGGCAATCCAACCGCCAGCCCACGTTCTTTTCCCGGGCGCGGGCCCGATAGGACCACCACGTATAATAGCCGGGATCATCGCAGAAGTGGCGGAACGTGTCAACAAAGCCCGCTTTGGTGAACTTGTCCATGAAAGCGCGCTCCTCGGGGAGGAAGCCGGGGTTGTTCTCGTTCTGCTTCGGCCGCGCGAGGTCGATTTCCTTGTGGGCGATGTTGTAATCGCCGGACACCAGCACATTGCGGCCCTGTTTGCGCAGCCGCTGGCAATACTTAAGGATGGCCTCGCAGAAATCGAGCTTGTATTGAAACCGTGGCCCCTCGGTCTGACTCTTGGGAAAATAGGCGTTGATCAGGATGAACTCCGGATACTCGAGGACCTGGACCCGGCCCTCAGCGTCGAATTCCTCCGCGCCCATGGGATAGAGCGCCGCGGGCTCATGGCCATGGCGAACGAACGTGGCCACGCCGCTGTAGCCCTTGCGCAGGGCCGGCCGCCAGAAGGTCGTGTAGCCCGGCGGCGTGCGGACCTCGTCCGGCGCATCCTGGCCCGCCGCTTTGATCTCTTGCAAACAAAGTATGGTGGGCTGCTCTTGCGCGAGCCATTCGGCGAAGCCATTGCGCGCAGCCGCGCGAATGCCGTTGACGTTCCATGTGACGACGGTGATCATGGGTCTCCTTTTGATGCAATTCGGTGCGGCCGGCCGCGTTCAATCCCGCCATGCCGGCGCCGGGGGCAGCGGAACGGCGTGGGTTCGGATGGCGGCCTGGAACGACTCCGGAAGGCTCGCCCAATCGGCGACATCCACGCGGAAGGGCAAATCCGACTCTTCAAAGGCGTTCTCGAGCAACGCGAGGGTCCTCACCGACAACGGAGCTTCGCCCACGATGACCAAATCCAGGTCGGAATACGGTTTAGCGGTCCCGGTCGCGCGTGATCCATAGACCCACACCTCGCATCCGGGAACATGAGCGTCCAGGATCGCGCGCACCATGGCTAAATGCCGGTCCTCAAGGTCAAGAGCGGGCATTGCGGTCTTCCAAGGTTTGCAGCAAGGCCTTGGCGTCCCGGTGGAAGGCGAGCGCCGTCTGGTAGACGCTCTCCGCCAAGGCCGCATTGTAGGTATGGGACGTGATATTCCGCTGACGGCGGTATTCCAGCCACGCCTCCGGATTTGCCACGTACCCCCGTTCCGCGCCTTCCCGTATCAATTCTTGGAAGGACATCTGGTCCACGGCGGCGGGGGTAGGCGCTTCTTGTTGCAACTGTCGCTTCAGCATTTTCCAGCACAGCTCGTAGGTATACTCGAACCGTTGGATGACGGCGTCGCGCAGCTCTTCATCACTTCTATCCGTCTCGGCCCTATTGATGGCGCGAAGCAGGCTGGCGATGGCCTTTTCGAGCGGTTGAAGATCAAGCGGCATCTCAGGCCCAGTCCTAGTTTGGCTGATTCTTCATTCGGCGTTCCATGAACGGTACTCGGGTAACTCGCCGGTGAAATCAACCACAAAGCCCTCTTCGCCGTTGTTGACTTCCAACACCCCATCTCGCTGACGGAGGTACCGGCCATCGTAAACCGAGTCCCACTGACCCGGATCCAAGACTTGCCCATCCACTGTCACGGCCGCCATCCCGTCGCCCCACCCAGCCGTGATCTCCTGTCCATCAAGATTGGTAAAGCTGACGCGAAGTTCATCGGCAAACGCGCTGTCATCCACGGCTAACTGCTCTACGTCGGCCGCAAAGGCTTCCAGCGAATCATGACGCGATACATCACTCGTTTCCACTAGGAACCCCACTTGCCGGCCGGAAAGACGAACGATGGGGAGATCGTCTTCTTCTCCTCCCACGTCCAATTCTCCCTCTGTTCCCAGAGGGCGCACGGCGACATAGGTTCCGTCTGCTTCCATTACAAACCATTCGCCATGACGCTGGGGGGACTCAATGTCGCGGGGATATGCAAAGAACGCGAAATCAACATCTTCGTCGGGGGGGGCATTCACCAGGTTGATGTACGCGCTGCCTACTTGCGCGGATTGATCGTGGTTGCCATTGCCGTCGCGCCAACTAAGCTGGTCTGTTGGTTCATTGTTGTGATCAAAGTGCGCGGGATGGCCGCCAGTAAACACGGCCCCTCCTTCCGGCGTCTCGGCTACAATCTGGAAGCGTGTTATCTGCCCTCCAGAGCCTTGCCATAAACTTCCCATCGTGTACCGTTCACTCACGTAAACCGTCTCCGGCATTTCGTGCGGGTCCGGTTCGCCTTCAGTGCCCCAGTAACCGGCTTTGGTGTTCCGAAATTCCGCGGGCAGTTCCGGCAAACGCTTCTGCGCGAGATCAGTAATGATGCGATTAGGCCGCCATCCACTTGTAATAGGGTGCAATGTGTAGCGCCAGCTCCGTGTATCATCGGCCGTGATGTCGGCGTTGCTTCCCCACCACAAGTAGCCCGTTTGATCAGCGATTGAGTCATGAGGAGCGCCTGCGTAACCGCGCTGATTCGGGCCGGTGAATATGCCCCCGCGATATTTCAGGGCGTAGGCCGCCGCAAACCAGTCCAATCCCGCTCGCGCCATAAGCCGCATCTCTTCGTCGGGGGAGAAATCATAAATGTTCTGTAGACCATTCATGGTGTACATGATGTATGTGCTGGAATCCCACTCCCCGTTGCCCGCCGCATAGATGCCTTGGACGTAATTGCGTAACCATTCCTTCATTTCGGCCAAGACATCGTCCTTAGCGCGATGCCCCAAGGTCCCATCGCCTTGTAAGTAGTGCGGCAGCACGGCTGCCGCCGTTCGCCATTGGGTGACATGATTTTCGGTTCCGCCGCCGCTGTGATATGCCGAATAGGTGGAAGCGGCTTCGGCAAGGTTTTCTTTCGTTTCGTCCGAAAGAATGGCTTGCCCAAAAATCGGCAAGAAACGCGCCCAGTTATGGGCCGCGAAATGGTAATGCTCGCCATAGGAGCGGTCATCGTTATACAGCTCTTTCACGAGAGGATCGTCGTCCCCAATCAAAAGCTTGGCCATTGCGTGGCCCGGCAGATACTTGCCGGGATCGCCGCCTTCGAAGTAGCCCCGGCGCCAAGTCATCAGATCGTTGTCTGCCACGCCTTGAAGGATAGTGTACGCGCGTTCCGAGAATCCTTCGGCATCGGGATACGTCTCCGGCGAACTGACGGGGACCGCTTCGGTGTCCGGGTGTTCTTGCGTTTCAGGGGTGGGGAAATCCCAGTCGCCACCCCATTCGCCATGGGCGGGCTCAAACCCAAAAACCAC
>JAWOFY010000025.1:0-4712 GCA_046497285.1 Candidatus Hydrogenedentota bacterium | reverse complement strand
CCTCGAATTCGCCCTCCGGTTCCACAACAAGCTGCGTGCCAAACTCCACGCCCACGGGCACGGTCTTATTGAAGAGCCGCGCTACTTCCTCCGGGCGGGCGCTGGTCGCAATGTCGTAGTCCTTCGGCGTTTGGTCCAGGAGCAGATCCCGCACGCATCCCCCCGCAAGGAGGGCGCGATGGCCCGCGGCTTCCAGTTTCCGGCAGATGCGCTCCGCCCCGGCGCGTTTAGACATAGGCGATCCTTCTTCCCAATCGTGGGGCGGACGTTGCGTCCGCGGGCGGTGAAGCGGCCCACGGGAGACGTCCGCCACCCGACCGTTCTTTAGGGGAGCGCGATATCGAGGTTGACGGGGTCTGAATCCTCTACGCTTAGCGAACCTTCGTACAAGGATTCCATACGGACGTTCATGGGATCCCGCATGGCGGCCTGCTCGTCGAAACGTAACACGTCCACGATGTATTCGCCGGGTTCGAGCCCCTCGATATGGAAGGAGCCGTCGGGTTGAACCACGGCCTGGCCCGCTTGATGGCGGAGGATGTCGAGGGTGGTTCCTATTTGGCTCATGCTCATTTCGGTGGGATGCGGCCCGCCCGGCCGCCGCACAGAGACCACGGTCTCGCCGCCCGCCTGGTTACTAATCCGGCCCGACACAGGGATGTTGCCCGCGGGACCGAAATCTAGGCTCGCCTCCTCGCCGTCCGTGATGTCGACCACGCTCATGTCCGGGAACGTTTGTGAAGCGCCGCCTCCCACCATGGCCGTGGCATCTAGTGGTACGGCGAGGTAACTGCCCGAGGCCAAGCCGTCAATGGAGAACTCGCCCTGGCTGCCGGCGGTGACCATGTGATACCCCCCAGGCCCCATGAGAACCACGCCGCCAGATTGGGGTTGCCCGCTACTGTCCGTTAACCGGCCGCGCACGCCGCCTCCCTCGCTCATCACCGCGCGCAGACCGTGGGTATCGGCTCCGCGCCGCACGGTCACGCCTTGGAGCCGATTGGCGGCGTAGGCGCGATGAGTCGCCACGAGATCGTACGCGCCGGGGGGGACGTTGGCGATTTCAAACTGGCCCTGGCGGTCTGTCGTCGCGTTATGGCTGGCGCCGCCCATACCCGCGGGCATGGCGGATTCCATGGCCTGCACCATCACGTTGTCTGTTGTTTGAACTAGCCGCACTTGGGCGCCGGACACTGGCCGGCCGCTGGGATCTTGCACGCGGCCCGTCACCCGGACGCCGCGCTCTAGCCGGATTCGCACGCCGGTGCGTTCTTGGCCGCGCGTCAAGGCGATGGGATTGCTCTCGCCCGTGCCGCGCGTGGCGTCTCGCGCTTGCACCTGATACCGGCCGGGCCTCAGGTCGCCAAACTCGAAAAAGCCGCTGCTGTCCGTACGCCGCTGATCCGCGGCAAACACGTCTCCGAAACGGCTTAGCAAGGCGGTCATCTCGTCTTCGGCAGCTTGGTCATCTAGGTTGACGAGGGAAACCGACACGCCCTCTGCGAGGTCGCCCTCGCTATCAAGGACAAGGCCCTCGATGCGGGCGCCGGGGGAGAGGTTGAGCCTGATATCCGCCTGGAGGGGCACGCCTTCTTCGTGTGCGATTTCACCGCGCGCTTGTGCTTCCACGGTGTAGTTTCCCGGCCACAGGTTTTCAATGGTGAAGACCCCACCCTCGCTGGTGGAGACCGTTTGGGCTGGGAAGGCCCCCATCGAGGCGGTTACGGCGGCGTCTTCCACGGGGTTGCCGCGGGAGTCGTATACCCGCCCCGTGATTACGCCATCGGCTTCGGGTTGCTCGCCCCAGCTTTGGTCGGCCAAGACCAGCCGCAAATCACTGAGGTCGCGACCTTCTTCCACGGTAAGAATGGCGGGTTCTCCCTCTTGGGTCTCCACGGCGCTCCAGCCCGCCGTCACCGTGTAGCGGCCCGGCGCCACGTTGTCCAGCGTGAAGGAACCGTTCTCGCTGGTTTGGGTTCCGGGGCCTCCCGTGTCTAAACCCTGCATCTCCAGGCTTTGAAGCTGGACGCCTCCCTCGGCGAACGGCTCGCCGCCGGCCAGCACGATGTGGCCGCTAATCGTGCTGCCTTCGCCAAGCACGAAGTCGGCGGTGGCCGTGCGGGCGCGTTCGGTAAGGATGACGGTCTGTCGCTCGGATGGCGCGTATTCCACGGCTTGCGCCCCTACGGAGAACTCGCCTTCCGGCGGCAGCCCGGTAATCGTGTACACGCCATCCTCGTCTGTTGCCGCCCCCGTATCTTGCGTTAGCATGAGCGTATCCATGGAGGATGTGGAGAAACGGGTCGGGGCCCATTCGACCGTTGCCTCGGGGATCGGCGCCCCGCGCCGGTTGGTGACCCGCCCGGTGATGCGGCCGCCCGCCTCCACTTCGAGTTCGAGTCCGTCCACGCGCGCGCCCTCCTCCACGAAGACGGTTTGGTTTCCAGCGGGGAAGTAGAATCCATGTTCCCTCAGGCCGGCAAGGCTAACGGTATAGCGGCCTGGCGCCAGTTGGTTCAGCTCAAACACGCCGCCCTCGCCGGTCGTGGCCGTGTTGCCGCTTTGGCCGCCCCCCATCCATTCGGCGCCCTGTCCCGCCATGACTTGGACCCCTTCCACGCCGGTCCCTTGGGCATCGGCGCGCACCACCCGGCCGCTGATTCCAGCTCCGCGCTGCAATTGGATGTCCATGCGCAATTCGCTTCGGCCATGAATAGGCACAGCTTCTTCGTGAGGGGCGTGGCTGTCGGAGCGGCACGTTAGCATGACCTGCGGAAGGGGATCGTCCTCCCCGCCCGCCCATTCCATCTCGATGCTGTAGGCCCCGCGATCCGTGGTCTCGGCGACAGCGAACGCCTCCGCATCGGCGCGTTGGCGAATCGCCTGACCGGGCGGCGTCATGCCCCCCGCCAAGAATTCGGCCGATGCCTGTTGCAGACGTAGCTCGGCCCCCGCGATGGGGGCACCGCCCCGGCGTTCGGTCACCGTGCCGTAGATGCGTATATGCGACGGCCCGGCCTGGGAGGCGCCGGCCGCTGTTGGTCCATCCATGACGGCCGGGGTCTCGTCTCCTGGCGCGGCCGGCCCGGGACCCTCCGTCTGCCTCGCGGCGGGGTTGTCTTCATCGGCGTCCGAGAAGACTTGCCACCCTATGAGCCCCACTCCCAACAAAAAAAGGAGGGCGATAATGCCCCCCGCAATCTTCTCCGTACGCATCTTTCGGCTCCTCCACTCGTGTCGTGCGTTAGGGGCCCGCCGTTACGTTCCCTCATCCAATGATGCAGGGATTCTCGCCCGCATACTCCATGGACCGCGTTCGTCTCCGAAAAGATTCATACTCCCGCCGCCAGGAGAGTTGCCGCCCGTGTCATGAGGCTGGGGAGGCTAGTACTTCGTCAGCTCAAGAATTGCGGGTAGCGTAGCTCTGCGCCACAGGAGTGACGTCCAATGGAGCCGAGAACAAGTATCCAACAAACGACCCCCGAAGGGGGTCACAGCTGGTAGCCTGGGGTTGAAGCGCGCGCAGCGCGCGGATACCCCAGGAACGCAAGCCAACCCAGTCCAACGACCCCGGCAGGGGTCGCAGCAACCCGGATACACAAAGGTTCTGCGACCCCTAAAGGGGTCGGTAAGAGGGGCATTGTTTCCGGGGGTATCGCCCGCACGCTATCGCCCGCGGTCTCAACCCCCGGCTACCAGCTGTCATCCCTACGGGATGGATTTGTTCATGACAGCATTTCAGGCTAAGCCTGACACAACCGGGACATCCACAAATTCAGAATGGCAGTACTTCGTCAGCTCAAAAATTGCGGGTAGCCTTGATTCTGTTTGTCTTGGCCGTGAGGTGGCACGGGCTTCCAGCCCGTGATTCATGGCCTAGAAGGCCATGCCACCTCCAAGCGAGTTTACTGCGAGGTCAACAAGTTTTAGGCTTGGCTCTCTCCTAGCGGCCGTAACCAGGGCCGTGGCGAATACGGTTGTCGGCGAGAAACTCATGGGGCGTCCTCCTCCTCTGCTCCGTTGTTGTCCCTGTCTATCACCGATTCCGGAGCGCGGGGCCGCGCTTCGGACGAGGAGACTTGCAAAAAGCGATACGCTCCTTCGCTCGCGGGAGGCGTGATGGCCACTGGGGTCTGGCCCCACGGCAGGGCGGGCTCCATCTCTTCGCCCTCCTCGTCTACCAGCTCCATGTTCCAAGGTCCCGTGATCAAGAGATCGAGAGGATCATCCACGAAAAGACTGATTTGGCCGTGCATGGGGAAAGCTTGGCTGTAGCGGTTGGCGAACCCGATGGCCCAGCGGGCGGGCTTGGTCTCGCGGCGCAACCGGTAGAGGAGGCTTTCCGCCGGTTCCCATGGCGGCGCAGGAGGTGGAACGGTTCCGTCAAAGCCGAGATAGGCGTCCTCGCCATACCAAAACGCGAACGGAGGGGCGCCGAAGTACCGCGCGCTGGCTGCACTGGGCGCCGGACATACAAACGTGGGCATGGGGAACGCCTCAAGCGCGTTCAAGAACGCGGCGTACTCCTCGTCGGTCTCGTTGGCGGTGAGTTCGCCCGTAATCAAGACCAAGTCCGCGTTGGCTGCACCGACTTCGGCGGCGATGTCCCGGAGACGCGCAAGGGATTCCCCGAGTTCCTCGCCGGCTCCCAACGAGGGGTCCGCGAGGTGGGCCACGAGATACACGTCGGGGAAGGACTCCTTCACGTGCAG
>JAWOFY010000357.1:0-7647 GCA_046497285.1 Candidatus Hydrogenedentota bacterium | reverse complement strand
TAGGTGAGGAGCACAGTGCTTTGCAGCGCTTCGGTGGGCGCGGGCCGGCCGCCGGGATCCAGAAGGACATAATCCACCAGCCCGTCGATGGTCTCCAACACCTCCGCGAGCCGATCGGGTTCCGCCAGCATGATGTTGGACATGGCGCAGCCGTAATTGGTGTCCACGAAGGGGGAGACGCACGTGAGTTGGTGCGGACTGACAACGACGTTAAAGACGGAATCCTGGGCGTATTTGCGGCTTTTTTCGCGCAGTTCGAGCGCGCGTTCCCGCACCTGGCCAAGGAAATCTTGGGGGACGGCGCGGCCCGTGGCGGCGATATCCACGCGCACGGGGTCCCGGGGGCTTTCCGACGCGATCTCCGCCGCAATCTCCTGCACCAGCTCTTCGGGCGCGTTGATCTGGTCGCGGGCGCCGAGGCGCAGGATGAGTTCGCGCACGTCGATGCCCGCCTCGACCGCGGCCCGCGTCACCCGGCCGAGAAACGAGGAGTGGAACTTCGCGCGGCCGGTCGTCACGCCAATGGCGGAGCGCCCTGTCTGATGGAGCAGGGGCCGGATGTAAGCCTCGCCCACGTCGAGCAACGCGTTGATGTCCGCCTCCGGCAGCAGCCCGCGCTTTTGCATCATAGCCGCCAAGACCTCCGTCACGGCGTTGCCCTCCGAACGGCCCATCCCCTGCAAGGAAGCATCCACAATGGTGGCCCCGTGTTCCATGGCGGTGAGGCTGTTGGCGATGGCCATGCACAGGTTGTCGTGGCCGTGAAAGCCGAGGCGAACATCCGTCCTCTCCTGAGCCGCCGCAAGATACGCCTTCACATCCTCCGGCAGCATGCCGCCGGCGGAGTCCACCAGGCAGACGACGTCCGCGCCGTAGTCCGCGGCCTGACGCGCCCGCGCGCCAAACTCCGCCGGTGGCACGGCGTAGGATTTCATCAGGTTGGAGGACACGGTCAGGCCAAGCTTCTTGGCCAAGGCGATATAGGGTTCCGCCTCGTCAAGCTCGGTGATATTCGTGCCGATGCGCACGAAATGAAGCCCGCAATCCGCGCCCAGCCGGAGGTCGTCCTCCGTGCCCACGCCGGGGATGAAGAACACGCCGAACCGCGCCTGTTTGAGCACGTCCGCCGCCGCGCGCAGATAGGCCTCGTCCGTCGAGGCCTGGTCGCCCTTGCCCGCGCGCGCGGCGCCCAGCCCCAAACCGTGGCCCACCTCGATCACCCGAATCCCGGCGGATTCCAGGGCCGACGCGATCAGGGCCGTATCCTCGGCGGTGAACTGAAAATCAATGATGTAGGAACCATCGCGCAGCGTGGTGTCCAATAGCTCTACGGGATGCGTCATAATACGCCTATCTTACCCCGCCACGGGCCGTGAGGCAATAGCGGATAGAATACCCCCTTACCAAGGCGGATTCGTACCGCCGGCGTCTCGCCGGCATACTGTCTCACTGCCGCCATCCCCTACATACAAGCATCCTGGAAGGCATCAACAACAAGATCAAGGTCATCAAACGCATGGCCTACGGCTACCGCGACGATGACTACTTCTTCCTCAAAATACGGCAGGCTTTCCCCGGAAATGGGACATGGACAATTCTTTAGCGCTCACGGAGCCCATGAGGAGACGCGCTTCATGTAGCGGCCTGACTCTCAAGCCGGGAGCGCAAGTGCTTGATCGTCTCGATCAATCCTTCTTCCAGACTCACCTTGGGCTCCCACCCCAATACCGTCCGGGCCTTGGTAATATCCGGACAACGCCGGCGGGGATCTTCCTCAAAAGGCAGCGGTTTTGTGACCAGTTCACTGGAACTCCCCGTGACGCGCAGGATGGTTTCCGCCAATTCCCGAATCGTCCGCTCATGCGGATTGCCAATGTTTACGGGGTAGGGTTCCTCGGAGAAGAGCAGCCGGGCGATTCCCTCCGCGAGATCGGACACGTAACAAAAGCTCCGGGTCTGTTGACCGCCGCCGTACAGCGTGAGCGGCTCGCCCCGCAACGCCTGGCACACGAGATTGGTCACGACCCGTCCATCATCAGGCCGCATACGTGGACCGTACGTATTGAAAATGCGGACGATGCGCGTCTCCAGGTTCCTTTCCCGCTGATAAGTCATCGTCACGATCTCGGCGTAACGCTTCGCCTCGTCGTAAACGCTACGCCGGCCAATGGGATTCACGTTGCCCCAGTAATCCTCCCGTTCCGGATGGTGCTCGGGAACGGGGTCTCCGTAGATCTCCGACGTGCTCGCCAACAGAAACCGCGCGTTGTGCCGCTCGGCCAATTCCAAGAGGTTGTGCGTCGCGAACGAACCGGCGCGCAGGCATTCAAAGGGTTGCCGGATAAAATCGCACGGGCTGGCGGGCGACGCCATATGGATAACATAATCCAACGGACCACATACCGGCACGGGATCGCATGCGTCTTGTTCTATGAACGTCAACTCGTTTCGCCCCTCGAGGTGGGCGAGATTCTCCCGTTGGCCCGTGCAGAGATTATCTAGCACGGTTACTTCGTGGCCAGCGTCAAGCAACAGGTCCGTCAGATGCGACCCGACAAAACCCGCGCCCCCACTCATTACAATTCTAGCCATCGATTACTCCTGATAAGGTCATACAGAAACGCCGCCGCATTATGCCAAGACGGCCGAAGGCATTCAATTATCTCTCGTGAAAAGGATAAGACGCTCGTTCACACAACTTGTCAAGTATTGAGGAAAGACCTTACCCCGAACACATAGCCCTTTCAGGGCAGGGGGGGCCACTCAAGGACGCTTTACATTCTCGGAGATGTCAGCTCAGCCCGTCTTCCCCCGCGGCTTCCGCTCCGGGGGAGAAAGGAGCATCCTCGCTTGTCCAGACGATTTCGTTGTCCAGCAGGGGCAAATCGGTGTCAAAAACATCATTTAATACGAGGCGGAAAACATTGACCAGGCTAACATCCTCGTTCAGCGCAGCCTCCGTTTCCCCGGCCATGTCCGGGATGTGTACCATGGTGAGGTTCGCCATCGTTTCCTCAGGCGGTTGGGCGGCCAATTCGGGGTGAAGGACGCCCGCTCCTTTGGCGGATGTGACCACAATAACAGGCGGCTGGGGCGAATGTTCGAATATCGCCTTCACGAGTTCGCTTAATTCGTGGTTAACGTAATGCACTTGCTCGCGATAGGCGCGGATGTACTCGGGCCAGCTGAGTTGGAAGAACGGCGTCCGCTGGCGTTCGTTCTCAATTGGCATATCCGCCCGGTCCCCGCGGCGATCAAATAAGAAAGGGGGACCTGGTATACTCACGTAGGCGTGCACAAACCGCGGGCCGTTCGACTCATCCCCGGCGATCTGGCGCAATCCATCAAAAACGTAATGGATGCGTTTGCGTTCAACCACTTCCCGCAAGTTGAGGGGCTCTTGATGGCGGGCATAGTTCCATAATTGCAGTGTGCGGGCGGCAACGGTCCGGTTGGCCAGGACCATCTCGAACTCGCTGAGTATATCGGGCGGCCGCGTGTAGAGATCAACATTTTCCTGCGGTTCCAGCAGCTCCATCCCCGGCGGTAACGCAATAAGATCATACCCCGCCCGGCGCAAGGTTCTGTAGAGCCGGTTCCCATGGTACAACTCGGCCACATCGCGCAGACCTCCCTGCGCGCGCACCGTTTCCGGCGTCAGCCTGTGGAGATAGTCGAAATTCATACAGGCGGAGAGCGAAAGAAGTGTTGAGGGATAATTGGCGAAACTGGAGTTGGCTACGTGAAAACCCTGGGCCACCATACCCTGGAGGAAGGGGTGGTTGTTGTATCCATACAGGTCGCGCAGCACGTCTTGCCGGGTATAGCCATCCAGCGTGAGAACGTAGATATCAGGGTACTCGGAACTGCGTTCAACGGCCTCGAGCACGCCGGGGAGCTCAGGAGGTTCGCGCAGGAGAGGGGCTTCCCAGTTAAACGCTACGTTCGCGATGGAAAGGCCCAACAATGCGGCGGCGAACCAATTGGCGCCGCGGGTAAGCAGCACGAAACCGCCGCGCCGAAGCAACAAGTAGACCACCACTACGGCGACGCCCAACAAATAGAACGCTATAATCCACGCTGCGCCGCGGCCTAGGGCGGGGGCGGCAAGCCATTCCACGATAACGGGCAGAAGCAGCGCAAACGCCACCAAGCCAGCCGCGAAGTATCGCCAACTAGGCCTGCGCCGCCGCCAACGATAGATAGCGTAACACCCGCCTGCCGTCGCCAAGGCGTAGAGCGAGAAGAAGATGGGATTGGCTGTCTCATCCACCAGCGGGGTAACCCATGCGATAATGTACTCTAACACGCTCCAACCCGACAGGCCCGCGAGGACCAACGCCGAGGTAACGATTCCCGCACGGTGCGGCTGCCGCAACAAGGCCCACAGCACCAGCCAAACCAACATCGCGCCGCCCCCTAGAACAAGGGCGGGACGAATCAGGGCAATGGGAGGTGTCTTATGCAGATTATGGGCGTAAAGCCCCAGCAGGGGATACAAAGCAAAAAACAGCGGGTGCAGCACCAGCACGGGATAGTGACGCAAGCGCGCCAACGCCTGCCTCGCCCGCGGTGAGGCGCTCGGCCTATAGTTGGGCTCCATTGAATCAACTGATGACAATTGACTTACTCAGACTCCGCGATTATCGTACACCTAAACCACAGGGTCCCCTTGACCTAAGGCGGCTCTCGCCCTGGCCAAAGGGGGTGCACCCCACGCATGCATTGTACACGCTTTGCCTCTTAGGGCAAAGTCCGCTCCGGACAAAAGTCAGTTAAGCCCTACTGTTGTAAGGTATCATAACGGAAGGTTCCATAGGGCTAGAAGCGCAAGCGGAGCGGCGTGAGACAAAAAACGAGGGCTTGGTATGAACTGGGGCATGCCACCGAAGGCCCCATAACAGTTTACCCAGTCTTAACGCCAAGAACACGGGAGTTCCATGCGAATAGGGTTCGATGTCAGTCCATTAACGGCTCACCGGACGGGGGTGGGTAATTACTGCTATTACTTGCTCAAACACCTCCTCCAGTTGGGAGGCGCTCACGAATTCCGGGGGTTCGCATCCGGCCGCGCGCCGATAGATCTCGGTGAACTTACCGATAGATTGCCCATACGCCGGGTCCCCGTGCCCACGCGGCTTTTGTATAAGAGCTGGGAATGGTTTGGGATGCCCACCATGGAGCACTTCCTTGGACCGCTTGACGTGTACCACGCGACGAACTACTTTTTGCCGCCCACGCGCAACGCCCGTGGGGTGGTGACGATCCATGATTTGGCGTTCCTCGCCGTGCCGGAGCTGTGCAGTCCCTCGATTGTCGGCCCTTTCGCGCGGGGAATCCGGCGTTTCGCCACGGGGGCGGACGCCATCATGGCGTATTCGGAATCAACCAAAGCCGATATCGTGACGTATCTCGATGTATCGCCGGAGCGCGTCACGGTGGTCCCCATGGCGGTGGACGAGGGATTCCAACCCATGGAGCGGGAAGAGGCGGAGCGTCTGGTGCGGGAGCGCTTTGGCGTAGAGCCGCCGTTTTTGCTTTTTGTGAGCACGCTGGAGCCGCGGAAGAATGTCGAGGGCCTCATCGAGGCGTTCAAGCGTTTGGTGGACGAGATTCCGCACAACCTTGTGCTCGTGGGTTCGGTAGGCTGGAACGCGGAACCCATCCTGCAAGCCATGGCTCATCCCGCCGTGAAAGACCGCATCGTCCGGCCTGGCTTTGTGCAGCATCTCGAATTGCCCGCCTTTTATTGCGCGGCGGACGCGTTCATCTTTCCCACCCATTACGAGGGGTTCGGGCTGCCCCTGCTGGAGGCGCTTACCTGCGGCTGCCCCGTGGTGGCGTCGGACAATTCCTCGGTTCCGGAGGTGACGGGCGGCGCGGCCCTGCTCAGCAGCTCCCACGATATCGAAGCCGTGGCGGACAACGTGCGGCGGATCCTCCAAGACCAAGGCCTCCGGGAATCGCTGATAGCACGCGGCAAGGAACACGCCGCAGGTTTTAGCTGGGACACCTGCGCCGCGCGGACCCTGGAAGTTTATGAGCAGCTTGCGCAGTAAGGCGCGACCATGCTAATTCTGTCAACCGCAAAACGCCTCCCTACATCTCCAGCAGCGCATTCAACAAGTCCTCCGTTTCGTTGAGCACGGTCTCGGGTTCGGTGTCGCTAACGGTCAGCTCGATGGCGGGATCTTTCTTCCATGAGAAGGCGATACGCCTACCGTAACGCTGCTCCAGTTCGCCCTTGGCTCTGCCTTCATGGAACCGGCCTGAGTCAAGTTCGATGACCACGGTTTGTTTGCCGCCCACAATACGTTTCGCGCCGAGTTCCGCCGCCAGGGTCCGCACCCGCATGACATCCAGCAACCGCTTCACGGGGGCGGGGGGAGCGCCGAACCGGTCGGCCAGCTCCTCGCGCATCTCGTCTACGTCCTCGGCGCTGTGCACGCTGCTGATTCGCTTGTACAGCGTGATCTTCTGTCCCTCGTCCGGCACATAGCCCGGGGGAATGTGCGCGTCCACGGGAAAATCAAAAGGCGGTAGCGTAGCGCGGCGGACGGGTTCGCCCTTGATCTCGGCGACGGCTTCTTGGACGAGCTGGGTGTAGGTGTCATACCCCACCGCGGCGATATTGCCATGCTGTTCCGCGCCGAGAAGATTGCCACAGCCTCGGATCTCCATGTCGCGCATCGCGATGCGCAGGCCCGAGCCGAGGCTGGAGAACTCTTCCAGGGCCTTGAGCCGTTTCTGGGCATCCTCGCTCAAGGCGCGATCGCCGGGGATAAGCAAATACGCAAAAGCGCGGTGTTTGTAGCGTCCCACGCGGCCGCGGAGCTGATACAACTCGGAAAGACCGAAGTGATCGGCGTTGTTGATAATGATCGTGTTCGCGTTGGGGATGTCCAAACCTGACCCGATGATGGTCGTGCAGACGAGCACGTCTAACTCATGCCGCACGAACGAGGTCATGACGGCTTCGAGATCTTTCTCGGCCATTTGGCCATGGCCCAAGCCCACGCGCGCTTCCGGCACGAGCTTCCGCACAAGATCCACGTAAGGCTGGATGGTTTGCACGCGGTTGTGCACAAAGAAAACCTGGCCTTCGCGGGCGAGTTCACGGCGGATGGCTTCCTCAATAAGCTGCTCATCGAAGGCTTCGATGCAGGTGTGGATGGGAAGCCGGTCGTTCGGCGCCGTGTTGATCACGCTCATGTCGCGCACCCCCATGAGCGACATATTGAGCGTCCGAGGTATGGGCGTAGCGCTTAGCGTGATCACATCGACCTGGGTGCGGAGTTCCTTCAGCTTTTCCTTTTGCTTCACGCCAAAACGTTGTTCCTCGTCAATGATGAGGAGTCCCAAGTTCTTGAATTGAATGTCCTTAGACAGGAGCCGGTGCGTGCCGACCACGATCTCCACCTCCCCCGATTTGAGCTGTTCCGCGACCCGCCTGAGTTCGGCGGAGGACTTGAACCGGCTCATCATCTCGACCGTGGTAGGGTAGTCGGCCAGGCGTTCGAGGAAGTTGACGTAGTGCTGTTCGGCGAGCACGGTCGTGGGCACAAGGATGCACACCTGTTTGCCCTCCATCACCGCCTTAAACGCCGCGCGCAGGGCCACTTCTGTCTTGCCGTAGCCGACATCGCC
>JAWOFY010000172.1:0-7428 GCA_046497285.1 Candidatus Hydrogenedentota bacterium | reverse complement strand
TTAAACCACTGGCGGCCCAATTCGATTGTCTTCGGAATGCGTGTTGAGGCGCGGATGCCGGAACCGGTGGCACTCGTAAACTCTACTGCAGAAGGGATCTGGCGGTGTAGTTCTCGGATTTTGTCACTCGATATGTGGTACTTCTCCTCGTTAGCATAGGTCCCAATACCGATAGCTAAAACCTCAAATATTGATGTAAGAAAAGCCCCAACTGCTTTCTTTCTTCTCGAATCATACTTCTTAAAGCTATCTTGCTCAAGTGTGTGCGCCAATACCTCAAAGGTCCGTTTGAAGGCTCGGTGAGTTGCTTCTCGATCAAACTGTTCATCTTCAGCCATCTCCACTATCTTATCGGTCAGAAAATCCCCAAGTTCAGACACTTTTCGTAATGCATTCGAATCAAGAGAGCGAAACACCACGAACCTTGTAACTAGTTCCAGATCGAATTGCTCTTCAAGAGCGCGATCTGTAAGCGGGATACAGGCTTTAAAGTTCTCATCGTCAGCTAATGAACGTAACCAGTCAAAGAAATCCTGATTCACCATTGTAAGAATTGCATTTCGGACTGCTTGCTCGGTGGCAGGTGAACCTCCCGTATTAAGCCGCTGAAATAGCTCATACTTCGCGGAGCTATCGCTCTCACTTAGGATTATGTTGAGATCAAATCGACTTCTTTTGATGCGGAGTTTGGCTTCATCGGGGAGTATATTATCCTCCCTACTTTCGATTTTCCATTTTAAGCCTTTCATCCCTGGTAAGTACTTTGTGCTCGTAAGTTGAAGCGGGGCCATACGGTTTCCTTTGGGGTCGAGAAGCTCACCTACCAGTTCTAGCACCGTCGAGACACGCTGTAACCCATCCACAACCTCCCACTTGCCATCTTTACGCTGAGCCACAAATATAGAAGGAATTGGGATTCCCAACAGAATCGATTCAACAAATCTAGATTTTTGCTCGGGAGTCCAACGATATAGACGCTGAAATTCTGGACGAAGGATCAACTCCTCATCTCTGTACATCGATAGGAGTTCACCAATCGACATGGAATAGGAGTCGGCCAAGATTTCCTTGCGCCTTTCCTCAATTTGCGTAAGCAAAGTCGAGGATATGTTCTGGGATTCGTTAAGGATAGACATAACGTTGCCTTTCCACCATTCAGCCGATCTCTGTACACGGCGTTCTTTGTTCCGAAGCTTACCAAGCGGCGACAAAACGGCTCACTCATGTACAAATTTAACAGTTGTGCCAAGAACAATCAAGCAGGGAACATGCCTCTCGACAGAGCGGCCTTAAGCTCGTGCTGTGCGGATGGCAAGATGAGCAGGGCTTCGATTGGATCTAGGGACGCCTTCGTTGCCCCGGAACGCGCCGGAGCGTGACCCGTTGCTTTTGGCGGCCCCTTACGCCACCCGTTCCTGGTCCTTATACTGAAGCCGGTAGAGGCGGTAATAGAGACCGCGGTGGGCGATGAGCTCTTGATGGGTTCCCATTTCCCGCACTTCGCCGTGATGCATGACCACGATACGGTCGGCGTGTTGCACCGTGGAAAGGCGGTGAGCGATGACGATGGCCGTGCGGTTTTCCATCAGCTTGTGAATCGCGTCCTGGATGAGCGCCTCGGTTTCAGTGTCAATGCTGGACGTGGCCTCATCCAGCACCAGGATACGCGGTTCATGGGCCAAGGTGCGCGCAAACGCGATAAGCTGGCGTTGGCCGGCGGAAAGGTTGCACCCGCGTTCGCCCACGTCGTAGTCGTATTGGCCGGGCAAGCGCTCAATGAACCGGTGGGCGTTCACGTAATCAGCGCACGAGCGCATCCACGCGTCACTCATGTCTTTGCTGCCCAGTTTGATGTTGTGGCGAATCGTGCCGGAGAACAGGAAGACATCCTGGAGCACAACCCCAATGTTGGCGCGCAACGCCGCTTGCGCATAGTCCCGCACGTCCACGCCATCCACCAGAATACGGCCGTGCTGAATATCGTAGAACCGGCTGAGGACCGAGGTGAACGTGGTCTTGCCCGCGCCCGTGTGCCCCACGATGGCGAGCCGTTCGCCGGGCGGGATATCGATGTTCACATCCCTGAGCACCCAGTTGCTGTCCTCATAAGCAAACCAGACGTTCTCGAAGGTTACGTGGCCGGTGACGTGTTCAGGAACGAGGGCGTCTTCCTTGTCCTGGACCTCTTCCTCGGTATCCAAGAGGTGGAAGATGCGTTCGGAGGAGGCCATGGCTTCTTGCAGCATGTTGTACCTATCGGCGAGCGCCCGCACGGGCGAGAACATGCGCTCGGCCCACTGCACGTAGGCGTACAGCATGCCCACCGATGCGGTCCCACCCGCAATGGCCGCGCCTTGGAGCATTTGATAGCCGCCGAAAAGAATGATGAGGGCTACAGACAGCATGCCCAGGGCATCCACCGTAGGGAAATAGATAGCGAAATTGCGCACTTGGCGGTACCATTCGTTACGGTGGTCCACGTTGCGCCGGTCGAATTCCCGGAAATTACGGTCTTCCCGGCCAAAAACCTGGACGACCCGCATGCCGGTGACGTTCTCTTGCATGTAAGCGTTCAGCCGGGCGATTTTTTTGCGGATTTCGAGGTAGGTCCGCCGGGCGAAGCGCCGGAAGATCCAGCTCGCCAGAAAAATGAACGGCACCGTGCTGGTGGTCACCAGCGCCAATTGCCAGTTGATGTAGAACATGAACCCGAGGACAACGAAGATGGTGAACAGATCGCTGATTGCCTGGACCAACCCCGTCACGATGGTCTGCTGAAGGTTTTCGACGTCATTGGTGACGCGGGTCATGAGCCGGCCCACGGGGTGCTTGTCGAGGAAACTCAGCGACAGCCGTTGCAAGTGAGCGAATATCTGCATACGCATATTGAGCAACGTCCGCTGCCCCACGTAGGAGACCGTCAGCAATTGACCATAGCGAAGAAAAGCCTCGCTTACCCTCACAAGCGCGATGATTGCGACGAGCCACAGGAGATTTTCCCGATCTCCCGCCTTGAGGGCCTCCGCCCGTTCCCGCAATTCGGCGGGGATGGATTCACCCGCCTCTTCCAGGCTCGCAATCCTCTCCTGGACTTCGGTTCGCTCGGGATTGTTGATGTACCAGTCGATGGCGTTCATCGTGAGCAAGGGCGCCACCGCGCTGCAAAACGTGGATCCCAGCAACAACACGGTCGCCATGGCCAGCAGCCGCTTGAACGGACGCACATAGCCCAGCAACCGGCGCATGAGGCGGCTGTCGTACGCCTTCGCCTGGATCTCGTCTTCGAGGTGATACCCGTCGCTCACGTGGTTATTCCGTTTCGTCCAGTTCGTCTTCCAGAAGCTGACGTTCGTGCATGCTGGCATACAGGCCGCCCTGCGCGACCAGGCCGCCATGGGTTCCCTGTTCCACGATTCGTCCCTCCTCGAGAACCAATATCAAATCGGCATGTTGTACGGTCGACACCCGATGACTGATGAGCACAGCGCTGCAGTCCGCCGTCTCCTGCTTCAGCCCTTGCAGAATTCGCTCTTCCGTGTGGGTGTCCACGCTCGACAGCGCGTCATCGAGCAGCAGAATACTGGGATCGCATATCAATGCCCGCGCAATGGCGAGCCGCTGTTTCTGGCCACCGGAGAGATTGACGCCCCGTTCGCCAAGGAGCGTGTCAAATCCGTCATGCAATTCCTCCACGGTTTCCATGAACTGCGCCACTTCACAGGCCGTCGTGACGCGTTCGGGGGCGGCGTCCGGTTGCCCAAACGTAAGGTTGTTCCAAACCGTGTCGCTGAATAGGAACGTTTCTTGCGGCACATACCCTATCGCGCCCCGCAGAACCCGGAGCGGAATGCGGCGGGCATCCTCCCCATCGATCAGCACCCGGCCTTCCTCGGGATCGTGTTCGCGGTTGATCAAGCTGATAAGCGTCGATTTCCCCGCCCCGGTGGGCCCCACCACCGCCAAGGTCTGCCCGGCCTCCATCTCGAAGCTCACGTCTTGCAACGCGGGCTGATGGTCGTAGGCGAACGTCACATGCTCAAAGCAGATATCCCCTCGGATCCGTTCGATATCATAGCGGGTATCCTCTGAATCCTGTATCTCCGGCTCGAGCGTCAAAATCTCGTTGATACGGTTCATGCCGACCACGCCCCGTTGGTATAGAGTAAGCACCCAGCCAAACTCGACAAGGGGCCACGCCAACAGCCCAAGGCAGAAGATGAAGCCCGTGAGGTCGCCGAGTGATATGTGGCCCTCTATCGCGCCGATCCCCCCCTGCCAGATGATTAAAACCGTCGTGGCGGCGATGCTCAACCCTATCATGGGCCAAGCGAGACTGTGAATGGCCGCGAGTTTCAGATTCTTGCGCAAATACACATCGGATTCCCTGCGGAAGGCCTCGAGTTCACGATCCTCGATGCCATAAGCCCGGACCACCCGAGCGCCCGCCAGGTTCTCTTGCGCCAATGCGGTCACGGTGGAAAACTGCTCTTGGACCTGCTTGGACTGCCGGTGGATAAAGGTCAGGAAAACGTACACCATCAGGGAGACCACCGGCATCGGAAGGAGCGCGATAAGCGTCAGCCATGGGCTCAGGTAGAACATGAACCCCAAGGTGAAGGGGAGGCGGACCATGTCCACTGTTCCCATCACGCCGGGTCCAATAAACGAGCGCACGAAATTGAGGTCATTGGTCGAACGGGCCATGATGTCGCCCGTGCGCATACGATTAAAGAAACTGCGGGACTGGCGCTGCACGTGGCGGAAATAGTCATTGCGCAAATCGTATTCGAACTTGCGCGACGCGCCGATCATGAGGATGCGCTGATAATACCGGGCAATGCCTGTCGCCAAAGCCGCCGCCAAAAGAAGCCCAAAGTAGCTCAAAAGCCGCTCTAGCGTCATCACGCCTGCCTGAAAATCATCCACGACCATTTTCACGATGGCGGGCACGGCCAAGCTGATGGACACAAAGAACACAGCCAAAACGGCGCCAAGAAGGTACTGGCGCCAATAGGGGCGATTATACCGCCATATGGACAGAAAAGGCCTGCCCGCAACGGCGTTGGCCTTTGCAGACTGCAATGGATTCTCGCTCGCTAGGTTTCGTTTGGAATGTGAAGAGGCTCAAGACCCCGCACGATTTCAACGAGGTCATCGGATCGGAAGGGTTTCAACAGATAGCCATCCATGCCCGCTTCGTCAGGCCGCGTCACAATGTGGTCAATCGGTTTAGCGGTCACCATGTAAATTTTCAGCCCCGCCAGCGAAGGGTCTTCACGCATGCGCCTACAGGTTTCCCACCCGTTTAGGCCGGGCATGGCGATATCCAACAGCACCACGCTGTACTGGCCGGAGCGGGCTTTTTCGACCGCTTCCTCCCCAGACACACACGTATCCACGGTATAGCCTTCCGGTTCAAGGCACCGTTGGATGAACTCCAGAATCTCGGGATCATCGTCCACGCACAAGATGCCTTGCCCAAAGTCCGTTCCGGCGGTCTTATTCTGATTCAGCGCGTGGCGTATCCCACTAAGCAGCGTGCTCTTGCGGAATCCGCGCTTCACTCGGGTAGCCACCTGCCGCCGGTACGCCTCGTACAACGCGTCGTCGTTGGTCAACAAGACAATGGGCAGATCGACTGGGGAAAACTCCGCCAGAATGTAATCGAGAATGGCGCTGCCCGTTTCCTTGGACTCGGCGTCTACAATAACACAGTCTGGCCGGTATTTTTCCACGGTGAGACCAACCGTGGCGGAGGTGGCGGCGCTAATGATCTCAATGCCTTCCGGCTCCAAAAGATTACGCATCTGGGTCGTGAGCGCCCGGTCTTGACTAACCAGTTGGACCAGCGCCTCGGTCTCCGTCGGCATGGGCACGTCCGTGCGCTGGCTATCCCCATCGGAACGCGACGTCATGAGCGGCAACGAGAAGCGGAAAGCGGTTCCTTCGCCCTCCACGCTCGACACGTGAATGCGACTGCCATGAAGCCGGACAATGTCCTGCGCAATGGACAGGCCGATGCCGGTGCCGCCGTATTTGCGCGTGGAGGAGCTATCGTACTGATAGAAACGGGTGAAAATCTTGTCCAGCGAATCCTGGGGGATCCCAATACCGGTATCGGAAACGGCTACCGTAACGCTCTCCTCCGACGGAGTAATGTCCACCGTCACCGAGCCATTGGGACGGTTAAACTTGATGGCGTTGGACAACAAGTTGTTGAACACTTGTCCCAGTTTGCCTTTGTCGCCCTCAATGACGACCCCTTCCTCGGGCGCATTGAGATACAAGTGAATGTCCCGGCCATCGGCCAAAGGCTTGACGATATCCACGCTCGATTGGACGCAATCCACGAGGTCAAAGGCGTCGAAGGACATCTCCTCGGTTCCCCGGTGGAGCCGGGAGAAATCGAGGAGATTTTCGATGAGCGTTACCAGCTTGTCTATATTACGCAAGCTAATCGTTAGATAGTCCCGCTGCATGTCGTTCACGGGCCCCACCTTCTCGTTCAAAATCATGTCGGTGTATCCCATCACCGACACCAAGGGGGTCCGGAGTTCATGCGAAACATTGGACAAGAGATTGGTCTTCATCTCGTCCAAGCTCTTAAGTTCTTCGTTAACCTCGTGCAGCTTTTCTCGCGCTTTCGTCACCTCTTCAAGGGAGGCCTGGAGATTCTCAAGCAGTTGGGCGTTGCGAATGGCCGCCGCAATATGAGGCGAGAGCTGTTCGAGCACGGCGATGTCGTGTTTGCTGTACGCCCGGACTTCCTCGGCGCCCACATTCAACGTTCCGATGATGCGGTCGCTGGCGTAAAGCGGCACGGAAGCGCAACTGCGAATGTCGGGGGGGAAATACTTATAATAGGATTGCTCCTCCTCGGCCAGATCCTCCACGAGAAAAGACTGGTTATGTTCATTCACCCAAGCGGAACAGCATTCCTCCGGATTCAGGGGGCAGCTCATGGCCGTATTATCGCCCTGCTGCGGCCATAAAACGCGGACTTCAAAAGCATTCTCTTCCGCGTTCAACAGGGCGAGCGCGGCGTAGTCGAAATCCACCAGCTTCTTGATTTCAACAACGAGATTCTCGTACAAGCGCCCCGCTTCCAAACTGGAATTGATGACGTTGGCGATCTGGTTGATGGCGCTGAGCCGTTCGGCGCGCTCGCGGGCCTCTTGCTCAAGGCGGATGGCCTTGGTCACGTTACGAAAGATGATTTCTACCGCGGCGCACCCATCGTTTTCATCGGTCATGCAATTGGCCGACAGCTCGACGCAAATGGCCCGGGTGTCCTTGCGTTTCATCCACACCCGCACGCGCTCAATGTAGCCTTGGGCCTGCAACTCTTTGTTCAGCCGCGCCAAATCGTTGAAACAACCGGAGCATGAGCTGGCGTCGTCTGCCGGCCGAGGTACGAGAGGCCATGGA
>JAWOFY010000325.1:0-6087 GCA_046497285.1 Candidatus Hydrogenedentota bacterium | reverse complement strand
GCCTAAGACAAGACGAAATGCGAACTGAATTCGCTCCCCCAAAAGCGCGTCCACTTGAAAACCACACGGCCCTTTGCGGAAAAGGTGCTCTTTAGACCGCCTTTACGCCCCTGCTACGGAGTCGTTGAGCCAAACACTTCCTCAATGATTTCGTCATCACCGGATTTGTCAGGAGATGGATCTTCGCCCGGTTCGGGGCGCGTCAGGGCGTAGTCATACCGCTCAAACAAGGCCCGCGCGGCGCTGCCTTGTAGGAAGCTCATAAATTCCCGCGCCGAATCGAAATTCAGCGATTCAGAAGATAATCCAATGGCCAGCTCGGCCACGATATCCTCTTCGGGAGGAATGGAAACCACGTCGGATCGGGCGACTTGACGGGCCACAGGTTCCCACGTAATGGCGGCGTCCACCCTTCCCAAGCGGACTGCGTTCGTCAGTTCGGCCTCCGTGGTTGGGGAGAGCGCGATGTTGGGCTGGATATCCTCCATAGTCAAGCCGTGGTATTCAAGAATCCTTGGTATGATGGGGCCCATGGCGGTAACTTCGCGGTCGGGCAAGGCGAGTTTCAGTCCTGGTCTAGCCAGATCCTCGACGGTCTGAATCCCTTCCGGATTATCCAATTGCACGAGGATAACGGGAACGGCCCATGCCAACGGGGTGGCCTCCAAGATGTGCTCACCGGCGCGCTCCAGATAGACCGCTTCGCCCGGAAAGAATAGGTCCACGGCCCCGGGATCGTTGGTGAACTCTTTCAATAGCTCCTCGGAGGCGCCGAAGCGGGTGTTGATTTGGGTGTTGGAACGGCGGTGAAACACATCGATGATTTCGTTCATGACGGCGCTCATGGAGGAATCGCAAAAAACCGTCACCTCTTCCCTATCCTGTCGCGGCCCGGTTTCGCGTCCGATGATTATGACCGCCACAATGACCAGAATGGCGATGGCCGCCAAACCCCAAACGACAGATCGGCCCGCTCCTTTCAGATCTGCATTCACGCCGTTCTCCTTGGACGCGTTCGCCAGGGCCTTGGCCTTGTGTGGCCACCGGTCCCGGCGAACGCGTAAACCCTGTTAATTGCTGTCAGGCTCTTCTTGCTCTGCCTCGTCCACGCTATCCATGAAGCCGCCCAAGCCACCGGTCTCTTCCGTGGCATAGTCTTCGGAGAATTGTTCGATATTCCCGTCCCAGTCCACCGACGTAATGATGTCGACGCCCGGATTAAGGGACTTCACTGTACAAGAACAGGGCCCCGTAAGGAATTCTGCGGCGTCTCGTATCATATGTGTATTGATACCCTTGCCTACCAAGGCATACATGATGAGTCCCCGCCCAAAGATCGGAAACAGCATGGGTTCATCTTCATAGTCCCCGAGGTCCACCTCGCTGTTCGTCAGCATCTCCACGAACATGCGTTCCTGCTCGTCCTCGCGCGACAAACGCATCATTTCGAACTTGATATCATGAATAGGGATTTCATCAAGGTCAAACCCCGTGGGATCAGACGGGACCAGCGTTTCCTCGAGCCGCTGCACTTCTTCTTCAATTAACGCCGCCGCTTCGTTATCGGAACTTGAATTCCCGCTCTCCAACAACAACCACACCACGGAGGCTCGGTCCAGCAAAAGCTCGCTCATTTTCTGGCGTTTTGGGGAATGCAAGAGGGCGTCGAGGTTCTGTTCGCTCAATTCGCCCATCCAGATAGGCTCCCGCGAATGCGAAGATATGGAAGGATAGTACACCACCATCCAGGGGAACGTTTCGGGCTCTTCTCCGCGCAGGGCTGAATGCGCGCGAAGCCTATCCTCCGACTCGGATTGCACGAGACGAAGCCGGACATTTGCCGGCGTATCCTCGTCATTGCCTTCCGAAACGCGTTTCAGTCGCTCAACCAACGCGTTGTGCTCCTCGGTCAGGTCCTCGTTGTCGAAGACATAGATCTCGTAGGGGTCGCGCTCCCACCATTCAAGCGAGTATTGATACACCGGAATGGGACAGGCCGCCGAGGGGGCGGCGATCGCGATAACGCCGGCAACCAAGACGGCATACTTGACGTGTTTCGCCATGGATAGGGTATGTAGGCTCATCGTGGAACTCCTTGTGTGCTTATCCAGCGTTTGGACGCGATTGGCTTGGGCAACGCTACGTTTTCAGTCTGCCGTCTTCTAGTTCGACCACGTGGTCGAATCCGTCCGTGCGGAGCCCGTGGGTCGCCATTAGGACCGCACCGCCGTTTTGAGCGTACTCCCAAAGGCAATCCACAATGATCTTTTCATTCTCTACATCAAGGTTGCCCGTGGGCTCATCGGCCAACAGAATGCCGGGCTTCGCTATAAGCGCCCGAGCCAATGCCACCCGTTGCCGTTCTCCAACACTGAGTTCAGACGGGAAATGCTCCAGGCGTTCGCTCAGCTGAAACCGGCCAAGCAACTCGGCGGCGCGCTTATCCAACCCGTCAATCTCAAGGGCGATGCCCGGCATCTTCACATTTTCGAGTACCGTCAGATAGGGAACAAGATAGAATTGCTGGAAGACGAATCCGATATTCTTCCCCCGGAAGACGGTGCGTTTATCCGGCGAAAGCGCGTACAGGTCCTCCCCGCCCACCATCACCTTGCCCGTGTCGGGCCGCAGCAGCCCCCCTCCCGCCAGCAAGAGGGTGCTCTTTCCGCTGCCGCTTGGTCCCCGAATAACCATGAACGTTCCGGGTTTCACCTCAACGGAGATATTCTCCATCGCGGTGATGTGTCTCCCGTTGCGATTGTAGTATTTTGAGACTTCCTGCACGTTCAAGGCCGCTGCTTGGGTCACTTCTCTCCCCTCCTAGAATTTACTGTTGGCGTGCGAGAACGCGTGGGGCGCTACTCTTCACGCAGAATCACGGCGGGGTCAACCTGCGCCGCCTTCATGGCGGGGATCCAGCCCGCGACGATGGTCAGTAGCGGCGCGCCCACCAAAACCAAGCCGGCCAACGCGGGACTTATCAGGCGTCCGAAGTCTGCTTGCCAGATGGGGATGCCTTCCCACGCGGCCCCTCCGATAATACCCGCCAAATACCCCACCAAGGCCCCGGCAATACCCATGAGAGCAGCCTTAACCAAAAAGATTCCCATTATCTTGCCCTGTCCCAAACCCACAGTGCGCATGATGGCGATCTCGCCCTGGCGTTCCTTGACGTTGTTAAGGATCAGGAAGAAGATCCAAACGGCGGCCCCTAACAGCACTACCGGAACCATGATACGGACCAGCCCCGCCCGTTGAGCGCCCAATTGCTCGCGGTATTCTTGTTCTTGTTGAACTGCGTTCTGATGCAATTCATCGGCCCGTGCGCGCGCCTCGTAACGGGCGCGCAAAATGGTTCCGAATTCCATCACCTGCGTGTCCGGCAATATTTGCTGGACTTCTTCCTCGACCGTGCCGAATTGCTCGAAATCACAGACGCACTCCAAGGCGAGTATACCGTTGATCTGGCCCTCCCGGTCGAACCACTCTTGCACTTTGTCCAGGCCAGCCCAAACCGTCACATCGTCTTCGTTTCCTTTGCGGGAATGGACGCGGTGAACGGCAAACTCCTCATCGAATACCGTAACCGTGTCACCCACCGAGAGACCTTCCGTTTCAGCAATGGCGTGTCCCACTTCAATCGCCCCTTCCGGAAGCGTTTCCCGAATTGGATTGCGATACCGGCCCTCATCATCGAGAAACCGTGGCTTCTCGAAATTCGGTACCTGGCCCATCGTACCCGCGAAGATCACCTCTCGTTCCTTTTCCGGCCAAGTGGCCCGCTCCTGAAGAACGGGAAATAGATGGTTCACGTTTTCGATGCCACCGGTGGAGAGCTCAAACACATATTCCTCCGGCATGTAGGTGTCCGGGGCGCCACGCATGCGCAGCTCCTCGATCGACTGCTCCTCATTGAGAACCAGCACATTGTGCCCCATGTCCCGCATCATAAGCCGGTAATCGTCTTCGAGTTCCGTCATGGCTTGGCGGGTCTCGCGTTCCTTGGCTTGCACCAGTTGTTCGGTCTTGATGTCGTGCGCGCTCAGTAACGTGATCGCGCCGACGACGATGCCCAAGGCTACCGCAATACACACCAACCCAATGACGAAATTGGCGCGATTATACCGGATCTCCTTGCCTATAATGGACCAAATACTCATAGCGTCTTGTCCCTTTCGAGCTAGGCAGCTTTTTCCTTGTAAGAACTTACATGCAAATGTTTTCCTTACAGCCCACAGGAGAGCGCCAGCTCTCCAGGTTCCACGCTATTGGCATACCCGAGAGAGCTGTGGAGCCGTGTAGACCGTTCGGCTCCTATTGTAACTGGCCCCCTCATCCCCAGTCTACATTTACACATTACTAACAAACATGACGCCGCCGCTAACTTATCCAGAGTCCCTATTCCGCCGAAATGCGCGCCGCCGTGAGGAGCAGTTCCGGCGCGATTCGGGCGGTGTAGTCCGGATTTACGTAATGGAACTGAATCATAGCGTCCGAATCGACAACAAACACGGCTGGCACAGGCAAAAGGTCATCGTTGGCGCCTCCAGAGGCTTCGGCAAGGTCAATGCCGTGCTCCTGATAGGTGTCCAAGGTTTCCTCGTCCACTTGAAACACGAGGCCAAGGGCGTTGGCGGCCTCCAGGGAGCTGTCCGAGTAAAGGGTATAGCCGAGATCATGCTCTTCGGCGGAAGCTTGCAACTCTTCCGGCTTATCCGGACTAACCGCGACGATTTGGTATCCGAGGTCCTGAAGGTCTCCCTCAATGGTTGCGAGTTGTCCAAGCTGCATGTTGCAGTACATGCACCACCCACCCCGGTAAAAGACCAGCACCGCCGGTTGTTCCTCTAGTTCATCTTTCAAATTCACGGCTTCTCCCTCGACAGTGGTCACGGTCAGATTCGGCAATTCCGTGCCCACCAATGGCGGCTGCACCTCTTGCGGGGTAAAGGCGGGCTCCACGTCAGCGTGTGTGATTTCCGTGTTCACGAATCCAACGTAGCCAAACACTACTCCAATTCCCATAGCGCTGATGGCAAACAACTTTAACCCTTTCATGATGGCTCCTTTCCTGCTGCTCAGCAGATGGTGGCATCCGGCGGCGTTTTACAACGGCCATCTCTACGCCCATTGGCCGGGACATAGCCGTATACGCGCAGGATGCCACGTTCCGTTAGACTACTTATCTTAGTTGGAACAACCCGCCGAACACCCCCATTCCATACAAAAAGCGGCCGCCCTTGGGAACCTGCGTTTCGCGGAGCCCCAAGGGCGGTCGGGTGTGGATGTGTAGCGTGTGTTATTCGGGCGCGGCTAGTTCGGCGTCGTTGGCTAGGACTTCGACGCCGTTGATAAATGGATCGAGAGCTGAACCCTCGGCTTTTCGCAGTTCGATGTCCATCGTCATGTTGGCGTCCACGGTGAATTCCTCCACCACGCCGCGGAAACAACCGCCTGTTTCGGCCACGATGTCGTAGCCGCTCAACACTTCCTCACCGTCGATGAGCACGTCGAACACCCGCTCTCCGGCCTCTACGCCGTTGGTTAGCTCGGCGAAATGAAGCCGCACGGTGTATTCCGTGTCGAGAAGGTCGTAAACCGTAATGCCCTCCCCATCATTCAGCTCTCGGCCAGAAGCGGCCACCCAGTCGATGCCGCCCCCGTTGTCTGTGATGGCCGAGGGGTGACGGCGATGTGTGCCCGCTTCGTCATGCCATGTTAGCCCAGAGACGTGGTCCACCCGCCGGCCTGGAGCTCCGAAATTGAGTCCGTAGCCTTCGGGAGCCGGCGGGGCGCCGTCGTAGGTGGTCCATGCCTCGATATTCGAATCATCCGGCATGTGCACCAAGGCCAGCGAGGTCTGATGCTGATAACTGCACGTACAGGTTCGCGTGTAGTCGGGGGCGTTCACGACTCCGTCCGCCACCACCATGTTGTTCGTGCATCCCGAACGGAATCCGCCGAAGAAGCCCGTGCCGGAATCGTGCTCGAGGTCGAAATACGCTGCGGCGCCCGAACGGAAGGTGATGAGGTGTTCGCTTACGTTGTGAGTATTACAGCCGTAGCGTCTGTTGTAGGTCCAGCGGG
>JAWOFY010000102.1:0-4285 GCA_046497285.1 Candidatus Hydrogenedentota bacterium | reverse complement strand
AACCGTTGAGCCGTGGCGGTGTGGCGTGAGGCGTGCCCCCGCGCGTTGCGCCTCACGCCACGGCGCAACACCGCCACGAGATGGGACGATCCCAAAAGGCCCAACGGGCCGGCAACATAGCAGCCCAGGGCAATCGCCCTGGGGATGTAGAGTCCCCAGAGCCGTTAGCCCTGAAAGGGCGTCACACAGGCGGGGGATGTGCCGCCCTTTCAGGGCTTAACCAGGGTCGGACCTCGTTTCACAGGGCGTTGCCCTGTGCTGTTGTGTATGGGCCTTTCAGGCCGGTACGATGGGTCCAGTATGGCATGTGCGGGAAAGGCCGCCGTGGCGGCGTGGCGTGAGGCGTTTCCCCCCGCGCTTGTCATGCGCGCCTTCGGTTTCCAGCTTACCCAAGGCCGTCGATTTTCCAGCCTTCCCGGTACGCATGCCGGAAATAGGTGTTGGCTTCCGGGGGGCGGTTTTATTCTTGGGTCCAAGCCCCCCTTATCTTGAAAATCGTCATTCGGGTTTGTTGATGCAAGTCTTTGCCTGATACGCAGCAAGGCCGTATTCAATCTTTTCAATCACTTCCCGCGGCTGTATTGTTTCCATCCGTCCGGGCCTTGTTTTCCGGGTAATGGGGGCGTCTTCTTCGCCCGGGTCGTTATAGTGGTCGATTAAAAGGTCGCGGAACCTGTAGGGGCCGCATCTTCTCGGATTGGAATACCCGTACAAACCGACAGTAGGCGCTCCAAGAGCCACGGCAATATGGAGCGGCCCGGTATCAGGAGCAACCACCATTCTGCAGCCTTCAAGCTGCAGCATGGTATGCCGTATGGGTTTTTCCAAGGCTGCAAAAGGCGTGCACCTGCACTGGGAGCTGATTTCATCCGCGATTTGTTTTTCCCGCTCACTGGGGCCGCCGATCATTAAGGGCTGAAATCCTAGTTCGAAGTCCACATGATCCATTATCCTAGCATAATAGTCTGCGCGCCAGTCCTTTTCTCTGTGGGCCGAGGCAATTACAAAGCCAATTGCCGGTCTGTCAAATGATGCGAAAAAACCTTGCCGCCATTGCCGTTCCTCTTCGGTAAACCGGAAATCCCAACGTATCGGGTACTCTGTGGCGCCCAGATATTCCAGAAATTCGAAGAACTGGTCTTGGACATGGCCCATAGGGCGGTAGGGAATTTTCCGGTTGGTTACAAGCCCGTGAAGTTCCCTTGAGCGGCTCCGGTCGAATCCCAACTTTATCCGTGCTGGTGTAAAAAAGGCAATAAAGCTGGTCTTGGCGCTTGCTTGCGGGATTATCGCGAGGTCAAAACGCTCCTTTTGCAGGATGCTGATAAGTTCCCGCCATTCCTTGGCGCCTGCCTTTCGATTAAAGGTGATGAACTTGTCAACCGAGGGCTGATGCTTCACCATTTCATAAGGAAGGGTCTGCAGAACCCACGTCAAATGGGCGTCCGGATACTCGTGCTTCAGACCATTTGCCAGGGCCAGCGCGTGGACCGTGTCTCCTATGGCCGAAGTCCGGATCAAACAGATTCTCTCAGCATCAATTTTCGACATTTGTGATATTTCCGAGCGGGGAGTATTCCGGCAGCCAGGTATATTCAAGGATAATGTGTTTGAAATCGGGCCTGTAAAACTATATGGTTCGTCGCAAGAATTCAACGATCTTGTTTGATTTGACCTCGCCCAGCTAATGAAAGGAAGACGCCATGAAAGTCGATATCTCCATCGGCGAACTGGTGGACAAGGTAACTATACTTGCCATTAAAGCCGAAAGGATTTCTGACCCCCAAAAACTAACAAATATACGGGCCGAACTAGATATATTAGCAACAACGATGAAGGCTGCGGGCATAGATTCAGATAGCCCGGAATACAATAAACTCCATGAGATCAATTCCAGGCTCTGGGACATCGAGGATGCAATCCGAAACAAAGAGGCAGCCAAAACCTTCGACCAAGACTTCATAGAACTTGCGCGAAGCGTATATTTTACCAACGATGAAAGGGCGGCTGTAAAAAGGGAGATCAACCTCAAGTACGGCTCAGAACTTGTTGAAGAAAAAAGCTATAGCTCTTATAAATGAGTTGTTTGAAAAGATATATTCTTCGAAATACTCCCTCAGCATCCCAGCGCGCCTTAACGCTGATCCGCCACGAAAAACCTACGGGTCGCCCGCCCCCGGCTCCCCTACGCGGGCTATTCCCATGCTCAGTTTCTCAGGCGCGGCTCACTGTCTTTCACGCGCTTCCGCGGATTCCCCTTCCGGGCGTTGAAACGCTGGCGTGAGCATTTCGTGAACAGCCCCGATGATGATGTCCTCGACTTTCGGGCTGAACGGACCAGGTTGGCCGTAAAAATCCATCGAGCGGTCCGCTTCGTAGCCGCCCTCTTCGATCACCCGGCTCGAAGCGATGTAACAGGGAACGTCGTTCGCGTAGGCGTTGACCCACAACCGGCGCCGGTCCAGCTCGTCCTTAAGCCGGAGCGCGTAGTCCACCGTCACTTCGCCGGGCAAGAAGAGCATGGCCAACTCATCGCCGAATGCCCAGGTCTGAATCGGGTACTCCAACTCGGCGTCTTGCTCGGCGAACGGAAGCGGTACGGGGCGAATCGCGCCACGCGGCGCATGAGGGATGGGCGTCAGCTTCCCCGCGAGGACCTCGTTCACTTCATCCGCCAAGGCCTGCCCATGCTGTGCGGCGTATTCCAACTCCTCGCGCGGGTGGGGGTTGGCGTCCCCTCCGCATCCGATGGCGATGAGGGCGGTCGCCCCCTCGTGCGCCTCCTCCAGCCGCGCCGCCGCCTTGCCTGCCCAGTCGCCGTGCACGACATTGAATTGCCCGGTCAGCGTGGTGCAGTGGCATGCGTAATTCACGAAGACCGCTCGCAACGCGCCACCTGGTTCCCTAACGGCGAATACGGGGACGTCGTGGTCCACGGGCCCCTCGGGCGCGGCGCCAAAGCCGGTCCATTGCCCATCCTCCAGCACCCGGCGGTTCATGGCGAAATCCACGCTGCCCTGTCCCCACGACAGTTCGGCTTCGCGCAGGTCCCCGGCGGCCTCAAGCGCGGCCTCCTCCAGTTTATCGACGAGCGTTTCCGCGTAGCGGTCAATCCGGCCTTGCTCATCATCCGGCAGATCCTCGCCGAACAAGTCCGGGATGGTCCGGCGCACCACGGGCCCGGCGTGCGTATGTGTCGCGCAGATGGCGAGCTGTGAACGCTCGAGACCTATCTCCTCCCCGACCCGGCGCGCAAGTTCATCGGTGATCCACGCGGGCACGGCGATGAGGTCCGCCGTGATCAAAACGGATAACGGCGCGCTGCCATCGTCAAGGGCGAGCGCCTTGGCGTACAGAGGTTGCTTTACCTCTTCGGCCTCTTCTTGCCGGGCGGCATAGCCCGAAAGGCGGATGGGTATTTCCGGCGTGATATCTATCGACGCCACGCCGGCGCGTAGGACCTCGGCTTCTTCCGCTTGCACCGGCGTCGCAATGAGACCGCTAGCGAACAAGGCGGCAATCGTTAGTCCAACCGCCAAGGTTTTCGTTATCATCACCCTTCTCCTATGGGACAATTTGATTGCCCGTGGTCCCCAACCCCTTACGTCCGGAATTTGGAGGTTCAACTCCGGCCCCGAACAAAGATGTAATCCTATTGTAATAATTAGGCGCCGGGAAATCGAACAAAACAAATGTCCGGCAGCGTCCCCAATGTTCTGCCGGACATTGTCTATAGCGGGTTCCGTGTAAGCTGTGGAACGCGGCCGGGGAGGTCCGCGGGATTACGCGGCCGCGCGCCACGCTACATGCGGTTTAGCCGCGCGAACGCCACCGCCGCCGTGTCGCCGCACCCAGCAAACCCAGCCCCAAGAGGGTAATCGTGGCCGGTTCGGGCACCACGCGCACGGAGTTGGATACGCCGGGGCGCTGCATTGGATCATCCGCGTTGATATTGAAGGGGTCTCCGATTTGGGCGCTCATACCGCTCGGGCCATTGGAGCCGCTTACATAGGTATTCATCGTGTAGTTAAGCGTGAAACTATCGCCGGCGCCGATGACGCCCAAGTTGACGGTGTCCTCATAATCCTCGAAGTTCCATACGCCGCCCCCCTGAGACTCGAGCGGGATACCAGTACCCCACTGCGCTAACGTGAATCCGTCGTCAATCGCAATACCATCCGTTCCGTCGTAGATTCCGACAGCTTGGGAATTCCAAACGGAGCTTCCATCAAGCTCAATGTCGATCTCGTAACCGGCTTCCTCCTCGCTTCCCGCGGTCCCTTCC
>JAWOFY010000035.1:0-5643 GCA_046497285.1 Candidatus Hydrogenedentota bacterium | reverse complement strand
GGCCCGTAAGGCCGCCCCGTTCCAGCTTGCGTTGGCCCAGCGCCAACATCTCCCCCGCCATGTCAACGCCAAGCCCCGAACCCACGCGCTCGCTCGCCTGGTCCAACATAATGAGCACATCCCCTGTGCCCGTGGCCAGATCCAACACGCACAGCTCCTCGCCCGAAGGCAAATGCCGGGCCAGCCGCTTCCGCCATGCGACATCCCGCCCCCCCGACAGCAGCCGGTTGAGCAGGTCATAGCGCGCCGCGATGCGGTCGAACATACGCCAGACCGTGTCCCGCGCGGACTGCTCTGGGGTTTGTTGTCGCGAAGGTTTAGCTGGCGAAGATGTGTCTTGTGTGGGGCTCATCGTGGCTCCCGCTCTCGGCGCTGTGAATGGAAGAAGACGTTCTTCAACATGGCCCGCTCAGGGCCGGACACTCATTCTAGGCAATGCCCACACGGGATCACAACCCCAACACGAGTCCGCCCCGGTGTTCGAGGGATTCTCTGGTGGAGGATTTCTCCTTTGAAGAGAGCCGGAGATGCACCGCGCTTTGCCGGAGCAATGACGCCTCCCCGGGCTACCCGCCCAAGGATCGCCAGGCCCCTCCTTGGGACAACTTGCCCGGACCCGGCGATGGCCGGCTTCCGCGGAGGAGCGCCCAAACGGCGGTTAAGAGCAGCAGGAGTCCAGCCACATAGGGAAAGAACGGCGGGCCATAATCGAGCACACGTTCGGCCGGCTCCGCCACGGGGAGAACATCGCCCGTGCGTCTGCCCAGGGTTGCGCCAAGCGCCGGCGCTTCAAAGCGGACGGCTTCCTCGATACGCGGGAGCCCCTGTCCGGTCTCGACGGGGCCGGTCCGGAAGTATTGCTGGGCCACTTCAAAACGGCCGTAGGGGTCAAAGACGCCCGTGATGCCGGTGTTGCCCACGTGAACAAGCGGCAGACGCGTCTCGACGGCCCGGACCCGGGCGATATCGAGCTCTTGTTCAGGGGCCGCGCTCGCGCCGAACCAGCCCAGGTTGGTTATGACCACCAGAAAATCCGCGCCGTCGTTTCGCAACGTCTCGGCCATGGGCGCAAACAGGACCTCGAAGCAGATAAGGGGACCAAAAGTACGTTCGCCTGCTTCCATGACCTTGAGTTCGGCGCCGGAATGAAGTTCGCCGATAGCGGGCACGAACTGCCCCACGAAGGGAAGGTAATCGCCAAGCGGCACGTATTCGCCAAACGGCGTCAGGTGGACCTTATCGTAAATGGCCTTCGGAAATCCTTCCGCATCAAGCAAATGGCTGGAGTTGTACGCATTGCCGGTCGCGGGATCCCGCCGTTGCGCGCCCGTGAAGAGCGGCGCCCCGGTATCGTTGGCGAATTCTTGCAGGAGCCGCCCAATGCCGGGCTCAAAGCTAATCCGCAGCTCCTCGTCTTCAATCTGACGGATGAACGGCGGCATAATCAGCGCCTCGGGCCACACGAATATATCGGGGGATGTGTCCGCCGCCAAGGCCCGGCTGGCGTCCGCGGTAATTTCAACCATCGCCCTGTGGAATTGGGGGTCCCATTTCATTTGCTGGGAGAAATTGGGCTGCACCACCGCCGCTTTGTACGGTTCTTCTCCATAGCGGGGTTCATCCAGCCACGTGTACCCCACCCCATGCGCCGCCACGATGAGCCCTGCACATCCCCCCGCCAGCCAGGCCTTGCTTTTTCCTTCCCGCGCGGCCCAGGCTGCGGCGAGCCCGGCGTTCGCGGCGGCAATCCCGAAAGCAATGAGCGCTCCCCCCCCAACGGCGGCCCACTGCAATACGGCCAGATTCGGCCCTTGGCTATGAGCCAGCGCGCTCCAGCCAAACCCGGTGAAAAGCGTCGCCTGAACCTTCTCCATCACGACCCATAGGGCAGGAAACGCCGCGAAGACCGTGACGCCAACCGGCAGCCGCGCCTGAAGCCAGCTCCACGCGGCTCCCGCGGCGGCCCAATACAGCGCCATGACGAGTGAAAGCAGGACATACCCCGTCAGCGCCGCTCCTCCCGCCCAATAGACATTGGTTACGAGCCAATGGAGCACAATCAGATGAAACACAAGCCCGGCTAAGCAAAAGCGCCCGCTCGCGGCCTTCACGCCGGCTTGCCAGGTGCTTGCTAGGAGGGGAACCAAGGCGACCCAGGCCAGCCAGAAAAGGCTCACCCGGGGAAAGGCCAAAGCAAGCAACACGCCGGTGGATACGGCGGGAGCGTAAGCGCGGAAAAGGGCGGCGATCATAGGTGCGATCTCTTCATTGAGTGATTCGATTCAAGCCCTGGAAGCGCAGAGCCCGTTCAACCAAGCGTAAGGCGGTTTCCGTTGCGTTGCCTGGCGCAAGGCATGCGCTTCTTCCATAATCGCCGGATACGGACGCTGCTCCACGAAAGAACATCCCCCTTCAAAGGGGGAAATACTCCACACAAACAGGGCACATCGGGTAACCCTATTATTGACCCAACAGGTGAGCAAGCCAATTCACCCTTTTGGAGAGAGCGCCTGACGGGCCGGGGGATGTACCACCTCAACCGGCTATGGAGGTTCTTGAGCCTCTTTCCAAGACGCACGCGCCGGTTCGCTAGCCAACCGGCGCGTGCGTTCATGCGTTATTCGGTGCCCGCTTCACGCGAGACCCTTGAGTGCGTCATTGCTGTTGTAACGAGCGTCTCTCTTGATCGATGCGGTCCATATACCGCCAACGCTCTGCTTGCCAGAACTGAAGCGCGCTTTCCGCAGGGGGATCCATGTCACGCAAGTCCACAATCGTGGGCGACACAAACATCAGGAGATGCGTGCTTTCCGCCTCGGCGTCCCGCCCCCGGAAGGGGATTCCCAGTAAGGGCACACGGCCTATGACTGGCACCCGGCGTTCCGTCTGGCGCATGACGCGGTTCGACAAGCCACCGATAACCAGCGTCTGGTTGTTCGGGACCACCACTTCTCCGCTCTGGGAACGCTCGGAGAAAACGGGCAAATCAACCCCGCGGACGTTGTCGAAACGAGCCACGTCGCTGACGCTAAGCTCTGTAATGTTGACTTGCACTTGGTTCTCGCTCAAAATATTCGGTTGCAGCCGGAGGTCAACGCCAATGTTTTCCCACTGCACGTTCATTATGGGCTGCTGTTTATTCCACTCCACCGACTGAAACGGCACCTCGCCGCCAGCATGAATGGTCGCCTGCGCTTGGTTCTCGACGAGCAGCTCCGGCTTGGAGATCAAGTCTAAGTCAGCCCGGCGTTCAAGCGAGCGAAAAATGCCTTCAAGCGTCCCGCGCCCCGCCTCGATGACACTAAAGGTCAGCCCGGCGCCGCGCTGGGTTTGCAGCCCATCGCCCAGCCCTCCTTCAAGGTCGGGGCGCATCGGTGTCCGGTTGCCCGGCGCGGGCAACGTCACGCCGTGTTCCGGACTCTCGGGATCAAACGTCTGCGTCCCGATTCGCTGCACGCTTCCGGTTTGTTCCTCACCGTCGATAAAGCGTGTGTAATCGAGATTAGCTCCCAACTGGCGCAAACCATCTTCCGTGGTTTCGCTTATCCATACTTGAATTTGAACCTGCCGGATGTCAATCGGCTCTGCATCGGGCTGAGATTCGGCCTCACCGTCCTCTTCGCCCTCCCCTTCTTCTTGCGCAACCCCTGCTGGGGCCGCCAAGAAGAGACACAGAATCAGAATCAAACTGTACGCGGATACTTTGTTTAGCATAGGTAATCACATCCTTTTCCGGGCGATATACCTCCAAGAGAAACAGGATAGCTCCCTAATGGCTGTCCATTTCACTCGTGGCACACCATACTGCCCGCTCGGAACAGGTTCTACAGTAACATTCGCCACTTCGCGGCCCACGCCGCGTGTCAGACCCACGTCTTGGGCCTCTATTGCGCTAGGAGGCGCTTTTCTTGATCAATGCGATCCATCTGACGCCAGCGCTCTTCCCGCCAAAAACTCATCGCGCTCTCGGCTTCCGGTCGAAGATCACGGAGATCAACGATCGTGGGCGAGACAAACATCAGCAGATGGGTGCTCTCAGCCTCGGCGTCCCGCGCACGGAAAGGGATGCCCAGCAGCGGCACACGGCCTAAAATGGGGACGCGCCGTTCGGTTTGGCGGAGCACCCGGTTGGAGAGCCCTCCGATAACCAACGTCTGGCCGTTGGGCACGATCACTTGTCCGCTCTGTGAGCGCTCGGAAAACACCGGCATGTCCACGCCGCGAATGTTATCGATGCGCACCACCTCTTTAACCCGAAGCCGCTCGAGATTCACCTGAACCATGGCGTCGGAAAGAATCACTGGCTGAAGGATCAGATCAACGCCAATGTTCTCCCACCGGACATTCATGATGGGCTCGGCGCGGTTATATTCAATACCCTGGAAGGGCACTTCGCCACCCGCGTGGATCGAGGCTTGACCTTGATCAACTACCACCAGTTCGGGTTTCGATATGAGGTCAATGTCCGTCCTGCGTTCCAGGGAGCGGAACACCCCTTCGAGCGTGCCACGGCCCGCCTCTATGATGCTAAACGTCAACCCAGCGCCGCGCTGGGTTTGCACCCCATCGCCCAACCCTCCTTCGAGGTCGGGGCGAATCGGTGTCCGGTTCCCTGGCGCGGGCAACGTCACACGCTGTTCAAGATTCAACGGATCAAACGTTTGGGTTCCCACCCGTTCCAGGCTTCCGGTCTGTTCCTCGCCGTCAATAAACCGCCGGTAATCCAGGTTGGCGCCGAGTTGGCGCAACCCATCCTCGGTTGTCTCGCTAATCCAGACCTGAATCTGAACTTGGTCAATATTCGCGGGACCGGGCTCGGGTTCCGGCGCGGGCGATTCTTCTTCGCCGTCCGAAGCGTCAACGGCTGCTTCTTCCTCGGGCGCGGATTCAGCCTCTTCCTGGGCCCACACTTCCGTGAGGCCGCCCAACAGGAAAACCAGCATAAGACCGAAGACCACCAAACGGACCATGAGCACCCTCCATCACCTCCACCCGCCCGCGCAAAGGACTTCTCTATCATTACGCCATATGCGGACAATAACATCCTGTAGTACAGATCATTTCACCGTTACCAATGTTCCTCATCACCGCGAATGATGCCCTCGGCGAACCCCCGCGGCACGTCCCGCAACCCTTCCACGACGTCACGGATCATATCAACCGTGCCCGAGCCGCTATCCTCTTGCTGAGGCATATCCCCCACATCCCCAAAACCGTGATCAGCCGCGACAGTGAACGCGGGCCGCCACGCTTCAGCCTTGATCATGAACACCAGCTCACGGCGCGACTCCTCGGCGGACCGCCCCCCCAACAGCGAGGACACAGGCGAACCCACAACGCTGGTGTTTACAAAGTTGTCCGCCGCTTGCATGGCCGCATCCTCGGCCTGCGTCAGCCAAGGCACCGTGTCCACCTGCTTCGTCTTGACATTACGATACAACCCGCCCAACACGAGCACCTGGCCATCGCGCACCCACGCAGACGTCGTGATGCTGCGGGAAATGAACTCCGGCGCACTAATGGAGTTCCGCGCCAGGGAAAAGTCGCCGCCTTGAGCAAGCGTGTTATCCAAGGCCACGACGATACGCTGGCCCTCCTCTTTCACGTCCGCCGTGACGTTCAACTTAATGTAGGTATCGTCCC
>JAWOFY010000008.1:0-9240 GCA_046497285.1 Candidatus Hydrogenedentota bacterium | reverse complement strand
GACGGAGTTGTGATCGGTTACCGCCCTTTGGCGATGTCCATCGTAATCCGCGACAAGAATCTCTTTGTTTCCATCTTGCATTTGGGAAAACGCGATTTGGGACGTGGCGATCCCCAGCTCCCCCGTCAAGTAGAGGACGATTTCATCCGCGAATTGGTGGGCTACTTGCCGGCCCCATTCCTCGTTGTCCGTGCTAAGCCGCTTGCCCACCACCTGAACGCCGTCGACTACATCGAAGAGCCGGCACTCGGCCACCACGGCCTCGCCTTCCCTGTGGACACGGGCGTACACTAGGTATTCGGCCGAGCTGTCTTCTCTCCATCGAGAGAAATTGATTTCCGTGGGGTCATCCGTGAACCCTTGGAAATCCGGCGGGAACTCGCCTCGGGGAACAATTTGAAAGTGCCCCGAGAATTCGAGGTCATACTCCATCACCTGCGCCAAGTCGCGTCCCAGGTCCTCGTGACCCGCAGCCGCGGCGAACGGGGGTACGGCGATAGGAATACGGCGATCCATGGGCCGGTCAAGTTCGATTTGGACCGGCTGCTGCGCACCCGCCCAAGGGGCGGCGGCTATCGTGAGTAGGAAGACAACAAAGACTCGCACGATGAACTCCTTTTTGTTGCAGTGCTGTGTTGTTACGCGGGATTCCGGGCGGTGGAACGACCCTTATCTTTGCAAATTGAAGACAAACACGACTTGCTGCTCTGGGTCTTGAAAGTCCGATGGCAGTGGGGGAAACGGCGCGGCGTGTTCAATCGCGCGCTTGCCCGATTCCGCTATGGATGGGTCGTGGGCATTAGTTACTATCTCGGGTTCAGTCAAAAGGTTGCCCGAGCGGTCCACCCAAAACGAGACCACAGCGCGATTCTCTTCCTCCAGCCGAATGCCGCCGGGTATCTCCCAATACCGTTCTACTTGACGCCGCACCAATCGGCCCCAATAGTTTAGCTCGCTGGGCAGGGTTTCCTGCATCCCCACCCCCGTCTCCTCAAGCTCTTCGGGTTCCGGAGCGGGTTCGGCCGGCCGGGGCGTCAATTCTTGTGAGGGCGAGACGGTTTCCAACGGTTCCGGCTCAGGTTCGGGTTCAGGTTCAGGCTCGGGTTCAGGCTCCGGCTCGGGTTCTGGCTCGGGTTCAGGTTCAGGTTCAGGCTCCGGTTCGGGTTCAGGTTCGGGTTCTGGCTCCGGCTCAGGTTCCGGCTCGGGCTCCGGCTCAGGTTCCGGCTCAGGTTCCGGCTCGGGCTCGGGTTCAGGCTCCGGCTCCGGCTCAGGTTCCGGCTCGGGCTCGGGTTCAGGCTCCGGCTCCGGCTCGGGCTCAGGTTCAGGCTCGGGCTCGGGCTCAGGTTCAGGCTCGGGTTCGGGTTCCACATCCTCTTCTTCTTCTGCTTCCGGAAGAGGAAGATCATCAAACTCAGTGGTGGCCTCGGCCAATTCGAACTGGTAAATCTGGTGCGGTTCTTCAGGTTCCCCGGGATCTAAAAAGCGGAAACCAATAAAAGCAAAGAAAAAGGCGAGATGGACGGCCGCCGATATGATTAGGGCGCGGCGCAAATAGGTAGGAGCTTCAACATCGTGGAGATACTGTTCGTGCAGGCGCCTCATAAAGTAGGGTTACCCTCCAATATATCGATGTTAACCGCGTGGCTGGGGCAAAGTCAAATCTAGCGCCTTCCCCCCGAGCTACGTAGGGCGGGGATTGGAGGGGAGATCAAACCGTTCGTAATGAAGGCCGCGCGTGGCGTATGATAATCGGGTCACACTTGAGTTGACGAAAGGAGGGGAACGATGGCGCAACGTGTAAAAACCTTACTGGCCGCGATTGGCGGTCTCTTTCTGGCGATCCTGCTTGTCTTCGGCGCGGTGTCGGTCTATTGGTTGATGGACAAGCCGGCGCCCACCGAGATCATCCTCGAAGTGGACCTGGACCGGGAGTTCATAGAGTACATTCCCAATGATCCCATCGCCATGACGGCGCTGGGCGGCAAGCCGCGCGTTCGCGATTTCGTGGAGGCCCTTGAGCGGGCGGCGGACGACGATCGCGTAACCGGCATTATCGCCCGTGTGGGAAGGGGCGCTCAGCGCCTTGGGACCCTTCAAGAACTCCGCAACGCCGTCCTTGCCTTTCGAGAAAGCGGTAAGCCGGCCATCGCTTACGCGGACACTATCGGCGAGGGGACGGCGGGCAACGCCTCCTACTATTTGGCCACGGCTTTTGACGAAGTATATGTGCAACCCGGCGGTCTCGTGGCCCTAACCGGGCTTGGGGTGGACCGTCCCTTTGTGAACGGCGCCTTGGAAACCGTGGGGATTGCGCCGCGTTTTGACGCGCGGAAAGAGTACAAAACAACCCCGAACCTGTTCACGGAGACCGGGTACACGCCGGCGCACCGCGAACAGGACGCGGCCTTGCTGGAAGCGCGGTTTGTCCAATTGGTCCAAGCCATAGCTGATGGTACTGGCTTAGGTGAGCGTGCTGTGCGGAATCTTGTGGCGGATGGTCCCTTCCAAGCAGCCAGCGCTGTCGAAGTTGGGCTGGTTGATGGCCTCAAGTATCGCGACGAAGCCTACGATCGAATCCGGGAGCTGGCGGGGGAGAACGGTGAACTGCTGTACTTGGGCCGATATCTTCAGCGGGCCGGGCGGTTGCATGACCGCGGACCGCGTGTGGCGCTCATTCACGCATCGGGACTTCTCATGCGTGGTCCCCACGGCTTTGACCCGCTTCTGGGCGAGATTAGAATGGGGGCCGAAACCGTGGCGAAGGCGTTCCGCGATGCGATGGATGATGACGAGGTCGTGGCGATCCTATTCCGTATTGACAGTCCCGGAGGCTCGGTCGTCGGCTCGGAGACTATCCACCGGGAAGTCAACCGCGCCCGTGAGAAAGGCATACCCGTTATTGCGGCCATGGGGGGCGTGGCGGCGTCCGGCGGCTACTATGTAGCGATGGGAGCCGACCACATTGTGGCGCAGCCCGGAACCCTGACGGGCAGCATAGGGGTGTTCACCGGCAAGCCCGTGTTCACAAACGCCTTCTGGGAGCGGCTTCGCATCAATTGGGAAAGCCTTCAAACAAGCGGCAACGCGGGACTCTGGTCGCCGCTTCATGATGTCACCCCTACCCAACAGGAGCGGGTGGCGGAGCTACTGGATGGCTGGTACGAGCAGTTCACCTCGAACGTCGCCGAACACCGCGGCATGGCCCCGGGCGCGGCGGCGGAGTGGGCCAAGGGCCGCGTGTTCATGGGGGAAGAGGCGCTGGACCTTGGGCTGGTCGACAGCATGGGCGGTTATCCCGAAGCCGTTCGCGTGGCGAGAGAACTGGCCGGGCTCGCGGAGGATGAGCCGATCGAGATCAGAGAGTTCCCCCCGCCAAAAAGCCTGGAGGCGATGCTTATGGAACTCTTCGTTGGCAAGCCTCCGGAACACAGCGAGGAACCAGTCGCCTCCACGCGCGCTCTGCGGGAGTATGTGGAGCGCACGCGCGAAATGGGCCGGTTATTGCGCGAATTGGGCGTGGTCTCGCCGGGCGGCGCGTACTATGCGCCTATTCCGCAAGCCATGAGATGACTACGGACGAGCGCCTACACGTGCAAAGGGAGTTGAGCGGCGACAGCGTCTCCCACCAGCAGGTCCAGCGCAATGTGAATCACATTGATGTCAAAGAGCAACTGGATAGCCGCTAGGACGGTGAGGACAAGGATAATGCGGTTGAAACGCGCTTCGCTGACGCGGTGATGCAGCCATTTTCCGAGATAGGAGCCTATGGGAATAAGCCACACTACGAAGAGGGCGAAATACAGGGTCTCTTGCTGGATCAATCCAACGTAGACGTAGAAGGGTAGCTTGGTTAGATTGATGAGGGTAAACGTCCATGCGACGGTGCCCACGAACAACGTCTTTCCAAGGTGTTGAGTGAAGATATACAAGCTGACGATGGGGCCCGCGGCGTGGGCGATGGTGGAACAAAAACCGGCCGCTATCCCGGCGGCCGCGCCTACCCGTGGGCCGGGCCGGTAGCGTTCCGCCCACGCCATCGCCGATTCCTTGCCTACAATGTAGAGAGCAAAGATGATTGCGATGACGCCCACGAATCGCTTGATCAGTTGCTCATACTCTTGCACGCCTTCCTGTCCGATTCGCCACCAGACCCATGCCCCGGCTACGATACCCAGAAGCGCGGGGATGTAGATCTCAAGCAGCGGACGCCACTCCACGTTGCGCCAGTGATGGTATATCGCGTTCATATCGCACAAGATAAGCAGGGGCAGCAACGTCGCCGCCACCAAATCCACCGGCATGACCAGCATCATGAGCGGCAGCGCGAGGATACCCGCGCCGCCAGCAAATCCGGATTTGCTGATGCCTTGGATAATGATAGCGAGCCCTACGAACACCCAAAACACGGGCAACGGCACGCCGGGAAGCACGAAATCTTCAAGCACGTATCACCTCTACGGAGTATCTTGGCAAGGAAGGGGGGCGCTATAGCGGGAAAGGACAATCCTCTCCCCAAGAAATGGCTGTCTTCGCTTGCTTCGAATAAGGCGGATGCCATGGATAAGGAAGAGGATGCGCTACTGCTCCGAAAGCCCCAACCGAACGGAATGCCGGATGATAACACGGCGGAGCGCTTGAACCATAACGGACTTGTGAGTTGAAGAGCGCTATTGTTGCCTTTCGCTCCCACAGACACTACAATCGGGGGTGTACGATAGGTGCAGGATAGGCCAAAGCGAAGAAGAAAGGCGGTGTCGCGGTGAGCAAGTGCGTTTCGGCGGTGTGGGCGCTGATGGCGGCCGTGAGCTGCGCGACGGCGCCGCCGGTGAATTACTATACGCTGGACATGAGCCGGCATATGGGGGAAAGTCAACACCCGGAAATCGTAGTCGGAGATATCGAACGCGCGGACTCTGTTAGCCGCGACGAGTTGATGGTTCGCGCGCACACCGGCGAGGCGCGGCGCATTACGGGGCATGTGTGGGTCGCGTGTCCCGCTGAATTGGTGCGCGAAAAGCTGAGGGCCGAATTTGACGCATTTGAGATAGACGCGCCGTCGTTCAGGATGACGGGTACGTTGCGTGCTTTTGAACAATATGGCGTAGGCTCGGACGTGAAAGGACGGGTCCAAATCGAAGTGCGCGTCCGCCCTTGGGAGTATGAAGGAAGGGGGGACGTGCTATTGGAGCGGACCTATGAAGCCAGCACGCCGTCAGCCTCGTCGCGTCCCGGCGATGTGGCGCGGGCGCTCTCCAGGAGTGTGGAGGCCATTGCCCGGGAGTTGGCGGAAGACTTGGGGGAATTGTAGAGTAGTGTTGCTGAATTGGGAAGGAGAGAAATGACATGACTCAGCTAGAAGGAGCCGTAAAAGACATCCGCAAACACAACCGGGCGCTTTTGTTTTGCTTGGGTGAGTATTTCATGGTAAACATAGAAAGCACAGATGAGGACGGGTTCGAAGTAACCTTTCCCGGCCTGGACTATCCCGTGTCGGGGCTCTGGGTTACCGTGGATTTTCATGACGAAGAAGGCGTGAATAGCTACTCCTGTAAGGTGGTCGCCGATCCGCTCGAACGGAACGGAGGGCTGCGTTTAAGCAAGCCCAGCCAACTCAAGCGCGTAGTGTACCGCTCATCCTTCCGCGCGCCAACTGACCTCACGGTGCAAGTTAAGGAGCAAGCTCATGTGCGGCGTTACGATGCCGCGCTCATCAATCTGAGCGTGGGGGGCGCCTTGATTCGGACGCGTGCGGCTTTCGAGTTTGAAAGCTTGATTGATCTCATTTTGAATCTGCCAGATGAACCAAACCACACGTTGACGTGTGAAGTGGCGCACATCAGCCGGGAAGCGGGAGGCGGCAGCCGTGATCTCACCCATTACGGACTTAAGTTCGTTCAGCCGGAACCTTCCGTAGTCCGTTCAATTGAGAATTATGTGACGCGGCGCATGCGCGAACTCTATCTATGATGGAGCCTTGGGGAGCTAATAGAACCGGAAGAGCACCCAGAGGACGGCGGAAACGCTGACAAGACTCAGCAAGAAAGTCCACGTTACGACGCTGGCGAGGTAGGCGGGCCGCACGTTGAATTGCACCCCGTACACGGCCATGGTCACGGCGACCGGCCCGCTCATCTGCAAGATGAAGACCTGCGCGGTCAGATCTTCGAGACCCGCGAGCCAAGCGGCGCCCATCCCCGCGATGGGACCGATTACTAAGCGGGCTCCGCTGGCGATGAAGACGTCCGGGCCGGTCTCAAGGCGGGTTTCGGCGATGCAAATGCCCAGGATGAGGAGCTGCATGGGGATGGTCGCGCCGGCGGTGAGCGATACGGCCCGGCCGAGCATCATCGGCAGTTCCCATTCCATGTACTGGAACACCAACGCCAAAATGAAGGCGTAGATCAGCGGGAAACGTAAGACCTGAAGCATGGCCCTGGCCGACCCATGACTTCCCTGATGGGCGAAGAAGAGCCCCATGGCGTTTTGAAAGAACATGCAGGCCACCATGACGATCACGGCTAAGGCAAGGCCTTCATCTCCGAAGGCGAATTTGCTGACGGGGAGGCCGAAGTTCCCAAGATTCATGAAAAGCGTCATCATGAAGGCGCTGTACATCGGCCCCTTCATACCCCGCAGCCGGGCAACGAGGCCAAGCACGCATCCCATAATCGTCAGCATGAGGACGCTCGCCACGACATACCGTCCGTACACGTCCCATTCGATGTGGTGCTCGGCGAGGCTGTCGAATACGAGCACCGGCATAAGCAGATAGACATTAAGCGTCGAAAGCGTCTGTCCGTCCAGCGCGGTGTACTGGCGCAGGCCGTAGCCGGAAGCGGCCACGATAAAGATGGGGACGATGGGGGACAGTATGTCTAGCATGAATGGGTTCGGAAAGGAAAGGCAGCCGCCGGTTGGTCTTGCTTAGCCAGAATAGAGGGGAGCTAGCGACGATAGCGGGTCCGCTTCATCAGCGCGGGGTGGAAATCAAATATCGACGCCGTGTTCCCGCGCTACGAGATTGTTTGAGCGGAGCAGCGCTTCGAAACTTCCGCAGTCCGCCCACCACCCGTCAATAAACTCGTACGTCATTACGCCCCGGCGGATGTAGTCGTTGTTGACGTCGGTTATCTCCAATTCGCCGCGGCCGCTGGGCTTGAGCGTTTCGCAAATGTCAAACACGCGGGCATCGTACATATAGATGCCAATGACGGCATAGTTCGTGGGGGGCGTCTCCGGTTTCTCGATGATTTCCGTGACCTTGTCCCCATCCAGAACCGCCACGCCGAATTCCTCGGGGGCATCCACTTCCTTCAAGAAAATCTTGGCCCCTTCACCTTGATTGGCGAAGTCTTCCGTGGCTTGGCGGATGGACCCTTGCACGAAGTTATCCCCCAGAATCACCACGACCTTGTCATCACCCACGAAGTGTTTGGTGAGCGCGAGCGCCTCGGCGATGCCCCCTTCCTTCTTCTGGTAGGTGTAGTTCATGTGGCGTAAGCCAAATTCTTCGCCATTGCCGATGAGCCGCAGGAACTCTCCCGCATTGTTCCCGCCGGTGACAATCATGATCTCCGTTACGCCCGCATCCACCAGGGTTTGAATGGGGTAGAAGATCATCGGCTTATTGTATACAGGGAGCAAATGCTTATTGGTCACCCGCGTCAGGGGCGCGAGCCGTGTCCCCAGACCTCCCGCTAAAACCACGCCTTTCATCTTTGAACGCCTCCCCTTGCGCTTCAATCACTTCGCCCTGCCGCTGTCCGGTCTCACCGCGACGGAAGAAACCGGCGGGAATTATCTACGCTGGCGCCTTACCGGCTACGTTGTTTGCGTTCCCGAATTGCGTTGGCTTTGTAGAAGAGCGATGCGTCGATAATGGGATTATGTTGCCCCTCGGCCTCTACATTGGCGTACGTGACCCGCCCGCGATAGGTGCGATTAGCCAGGATAATGGAGACCGCTTGGCGAGACCACGGTTTCCCCTTACGCGTCTTAATGCCGCGGGCCTGGAGATACTTTACGACCTTCCCCGTACTCCGGGAATTGACGTATTCGCGAAAAATCGCGCGCACCACTTCGGCCTCCCTATCATTGATGACCAACGGCTTTTCGCCGGGACCGCCGCGCCGGTAGCCGTAAGGCGCCGGACCTGTGCCGTAGCGCCCTTGGCTCACCGCATTGATCTGGCCGCGCTTAACCTTGGCTCCGTGAGTTAGTTGGCCCTTGTTACTTATGTCCCGTGCGCCGCGCTCCACGGGATCACCTGCACCGTAGGATTCCGCCGACGCCTGGAAACCCGCCCCGCCCGCGTTCCCTTCAAGCGCTTCGGGGAACCCCATCTCGGACCTATTCTTCGTCTCCATGAGTAAACACCCGCATTTGAGGATATTATTGCCCACTAACGCCTGCGGACGGTTCTTAGCCGCACCGTCACAAGCCGCACACCACCCAAGCACCTGCTTCTAACTTTACGGCAAAAAGCCCTCAAATGTCAAGTGTTTCCCCGGAGCTTCAACCCGTCTTGCCGGGTTCGGCTCGGGGTTGGATGGGGGGATGAGGTCCACATTTTTTGCGGAATTCCGCGGGTTGGGGACGACAGGGCCTTCTCATTAGGCGCGTGGGCTCTCGTTATTCTTCGCGATGAGCAGCCCGGCGTTTGATCTCTTGTTTGGAGAGCGAAACCGCGGGATAGTCATCGCGCAAAAGCGTAAGCAAGGCGCGTACGAGACCCGGACGGCGCAGGTAGTAGCAGCGAGTGTTTGCTTCTTCGTGAAAACCTACGAGGCGGGCGTGACGCAGTACGGCGAGGTGTTGCGAGATGTTGGCCTGCCGCGCGTTCAACAGTTGCTGCAAATCCGTGACGCAACGGGGGCCTTCAAGCAGATCCGCCAGCAGCGCGAGCCGGAGTGGATGCCCCAGTAGGCGCAGGAGTTCGGCCGATTCGCGCCATTGTTCGGTGGGTTCGGATTCCTCGGTCATGATCGTGGTTGTTCCCTGTCGGCGCCGTCTCAAGCAGCTCGTTTTAGCGCCACCGCCCTGCTGGCGTTCCTTGTTTTTCCAAAGGCGTCGACCCTCAATCGCCCGGTAAGGATTCGCAAGAACCGTATCGCCGCCTTCCAGGCGGCTCATAAATGCCGGCGAGACGCCGGCGGTACGTTCTCACCCATTGGGTGAGGATGGATTTCCTTTTCAGGCGCGAGCAACAAGGGCATCAATATATCTTGGGCTGACTTATCC
>JAWOFY010000416.1:0-2515 GCA_046497285.1 Candidatus Hydrogenedentota bacterium | reverse complement strand
GAACCCTTCAGGGTCGTTGCTGCGTTTCATGGCCATATCAACGGAAATAATGCCGCGACGCGAGAGCCGGTAGAGGGACTGGTTCATAGTCATCATGCCCTCGCTCGCGCCGATTTCAATCATCGAAGGAATTTGCGCCAGTTTCTCCTCGCGGATGAGGCTGCGAATCGCCGTATTGGGCAGCATGATTTCAAGCGCGGCTACCCGGCCGTTCCCATCCGCGCGCGGTATAAGTTGTTGCACCACGACGCCTTCCAACACAAACGACAACTGAGTCCGTATTTGCGCCTGTTGAGCGGAGGGGAAAACGTCCACAATGCGATTAATGGTCTGAAGCGCATCGTTGGTGTGCAACGTGGCAAAGGCGAGATGCCCCGTCTCGGCGACGGTCAAAGCGGCTTGAATCGTCTCGGGGTCGCGCATCTCGCCGATAAGGATCACATCGGGATCCTGACGGAGGACGTGTTTTAGGGCCTCCGCGAAACCGTGGGTATCCGAGTGGACCTCGCGTTGATTCACCACGGATAGGTTGTGCCGATGCAAGAACTCTATGGGATCCTCAATCGTGACGATGTGGGTCCGCCGTTCCCGGTTAATGCGGTCGATAATCGCCGCCAACGTGGTGCTCTTGCCGCTACCCGTTGGACCACACACCAGCACCAACCCCAGAGGGCGGTGCGCGAAATCCGCCACGGTGCGGGGCAGGCCGAGTTCCTCGAAGCTTTGCACTTCATAGGGAATGGCGCGGAATGCGGCCGCCACCGACCCGCGATCCAGGAACACATTAAGACGAAAACGGCTCAGTCCCTCCAAGCCAAAGGACGTGTCGCATTCCTTGTCGGTCTCGAACTTGGCGATCTGCTCTTCGTTCAAGACACTGTAGACGACTTCCTGCGTCTCAGCGGGCCGTAACGGTTCTTCGCCTTCCATGTATTCCAGGGTTCCATCCACCCGGAACACGGGGGGCAGCCCCACGGCGATGTGCAAGTCGCTCGCCTGGATCTCGATCATTTTGCTCAGCAGTTCTTTAATGCTTGCGGCCATTGCCACCTCACTTGTCTTGAGTTCATTCGGTTTTTGGGGCGCCGCGGAGACGCCGTGAACCGGGCATCAATCCATACTTGTTACCCGCAGCACTTCTTCGATGGTGGTTTCGCCCTTGGCGGCCTTCGCCAATGCGTTCTGGCGCAGCGTCTTCATGCCGCAGCGCATGGCCATGGCTTTGAGCTTCTGTGCTGGAGCCCGGTTCAACACCAAGTCCTGCAACTCGGGATAGTTCGGCATGGCCTCGATCACGGCGGCCCGGCCCCGGTATCCCGTGTCCTTGCACTTGCTGCAACCGCGGCCCCTCACAAACTTGGGCGCTGGATCGTCGGGATCGGGCTTGAACTGAATCCGCTGCAACACATCATCCGGCACCCGCATGGTTTCCTTACAGTCCGGACAGACCCGCCGCACCAACCGTTGGGCGGCGGCCACCGCGACGGAGCTTTGCACCAAGAAAGGTTCAAGCCCCATGTCCACGAGGCGAGTGAAGACGCTGGCGGCGTCGTTCGTGTGCAAGGTGCTCAAAACCAAATGGCCCGTCAATGCCGCCTTCACAGCGATGTCCGCCGTTTCTTCGTCCCGAATCTCACCTACCATCACCACGTCGGGATCTTGGCGCAGAATGCTGCGAAGCCCCGCAGCGAAGGTCAACCCGATAGAGGCTTGGGTTTGCACCTGGTTTACCCCGAACAATTCGTACTCAATGGGGTCCTCAACCGTGATGATATTGCGTTGACTGTCATTGAGTTTATGTAAGGCGCTGTAAAGCGTGGTCGTCTTACCACTGCCGGTGGGACCTGTAAGAAGGATCATGCCGAAAGGCAAAGCAAGCGCTTCCCGGAAGGCTTCCATGGGCTGTTTCTCGAAACCGAGCTTTTCAATATCGAGCGTCAGATTGCCCTTATCGAGGATACGCATCACGACTTTCTCCCCGTAGTAGCAGGGGAGAATGGAAATGCGGAAGTCGATCTCGCGCCCCTTAAAACGAATGCGGAACCGTCCATCCTGAGGCAAACGGTGTTCAGCAATATCCAATCCGCTGAGGATCTTAAAGCGGCTTATCAAGGCCGATTGCACATTCTTGGGCGGACTCTTGGCTTCCTCCAGGACACCATCCACGCGATACCGGATGCGGACCACCTTTTCGAAAGGTTCGATATGGATGTCACTTGCGCCCCATTCGAGCGCGTTAATGAGCACCAGATTCGCCAGCCGGATGACCGGCGCATCCTCGGCCTCTTTTTGAAGACTCGCGATATCATCGATGTCGTCGGCATCCTCAACGACTTCCATGTTGCCTTGCTCTTGTTGCTTTTCATCTACCAACTCATGGTAGAGATCTTGGCTCTGCTTGCCGACCCCGTAACTCTTCTCGATGGCCTGGACCAGCTCAGACTCAACGGCGACCACGGGCTCACTCCCCCTCCAGGGAGTCCGCCCAGGCGGAAAGGCCCTCCATGTCCAGCAT
>JAWOFY010000385.1:0-3264 GCA_046497285.1 Candidatus Hydrogenedentota bacterium | reverse complement strand
GCCCTGGGAAAATAGGGCCTCCCCTTCACCAGCCCTGAAAGGGCGTTACAGGTGGCTGCGAGTTGCGAGCCTATGTTACGCCCTTTCAGGGCTGCAAATGAGGTTCCTCGATTGCCCAGGGCGATTGCCCTGGGCTGTTGTGTTTCAAGCCCTTCGGGCTGGGATGCTGACGGTCCTTGCCGACGTGAACGGCATAGCAATCTCTGTCTGTTTAGGACAACTGTGGCCCGATATATAGGACTATCCCCCGCCGAAGGTCACGCCGCACACGCGCGGTGGCAGCCGGTGGCGGATCTGGCGCCGCTCGCATTTGATCACGGTGGGATCATGGCGTACGCTGTAGAACAACTCAAAGATTGGAGCCGGTGTAAGGGCGTGGGGATGCTTGAGGAGCCGTTTCCTTTTGGCTCGCTAGCCCGTAGCTACACCCTCATTCGGGGAGAGCCGGTGTCGCTGGACGCGTTAGGATTTCTCGAGCGTTTCACCGGTTAATCGCGGGGACGAGCGGTTGGAAGCGCCCCCACATTGACCGGCGCCATTGTAGGGACAGACCACATAAGGAGACGGACCATGAGCGGATGGAATCTTTCGCGCCGGGCCTTTTTGAAGGCGGGGTTGGCGGGGGCCGTGCTAGCAAGCGGCCGGGTTTCGGCGGCTGAACGGCCGAAGCAGCCCAACCTACTGGTTATCATGCCGGATCAAATGCGAGGGGATTGCCTTTCGTGTTTGGGGCATCCGGCGCAGCGCACTCCGAATATCGATGCACTGGCCGAGGAGGGCGTGCTGTGGCGCCGCGGCTACACGACCGTGCCGTCGTGTGTAGCCGCCCGGTACGGGTATTTGACTTCCTTGTATCCACAAACCCACGGCGTGTTCAGCAACGCTGGACAGACGGAAGTGACCCACCCCACCATGCAGCAAGCCTTCCAAGACGAGGGCTACCTCACGGTGTTGGTGGGCCGTGGGATGCACCAGCAAAATCCGGACGCGGACTTGGGCTATGAGCGGGTCATTTCGGGATCCGTCTGGCCAGGCCAGACGGACTATTCCGAGTTTCTCAAGGAAAATCTGTCGCCAGAGCGCTCGCTGGGCGAGACTCTTCATCAAGAGGGCATGCGCGCGATGGTCAGTGAGATGGGATTGACCTATAACCATTGGCAGGGCGAGCCGTGGCCGCTGGACGATGATTGGCACCCCGTTCCCTGGATTGTGCGCAAATCGCTTGAAGTGACCGAGGAGTCCCCGGACGATCGCCCCCTGTTCTTGACCACCTCGTTCTACGCGCCGCATCCGCCGCTTGTGCCCAGCGCGGAATTCTTTGATGCGTATATGGAGATGGATTTGCCGGAACCCGCACGGGGCGATTGGGTGGACTGGGAAGCGCTCAGTCCGCCGCCGGGCGACCACGGCGGCAGCCGGGTCCAGCTCGAAGGCGACACGCTTCGCCGGGCGCAAGCCGGGTACTTCGGGTTGATTGAGCAAATCGACGACGCCATCGGCCCGCTCATCGCCGCCTTCAAGGCGCGCAGCGAACAGGCGGGGCGGCCCTGGGTCATCCTTTTCACGTCGGACCACGGCGAAATGCTGGGCGACCACGGTTACTTCCGCAAGTGTGAACCCTACGAGGGATCGGCCAACGTGCCGTTTATCGTCGCGGGGTCGGAAGATTTGGGGTTCCAGGCGGGCCTCCGCTCCCACCAGCTGGTGTGTTTGGAGGATATTATGCCAACGCTTGCCGACCTGGCCGGGATGGACGCGCACGAAGAACTGGATGTCGATGGCGTGTCCCTCGCGCCGCTCCTGCGCGGTGAAGAGCAAACGGTTCGCCCGTGGCTGCACATGGAGCATTGTCCAAACTTCAGCGAAGCCCAGGCCTTTCACGCCCTGACCGACGGGCGGCGCAAATACATCTGGCGGCCGAACGACGGCTCCGAACAACTGTTTGATTTGGACGAAGACCCGCGCGAAGAACATGACCTCGCTCAAAGCGCGGATCATGAAACGCTACTTCAGCAATGGCGCGAAACACTTATCGAACGGCTTGAACCCCGGCCGGAAGGCTTTTCTGACGGCGAACAACTTATTGCCGGGCGTCCTTACCCTCCTAACATGCCGGAGGCGACGCCATAGGGCCCGCGTCCCAACGAGACCACGAGACCCTTGGCGAAACACCAAGGGAGATTCACCGCGAAGCCGCGAAGCGCGCGAAGAAAGGCGCTTCGCGGCTAGCCTATCCGCGTTGCGGACGCGTTCGGACAGGGAAAATGTGGTGCGCCTCGGAGGTAAGCCGTTTTCGCGCTTGTGTGATGGTCTTTCAGGGGCCCCGCGAAAACGGATTGGGGCCGCGCCTTGGCCTTGGCGGCGGGGGATGCGTTACACTATGGCCCAAAGCTTGACAGCATATTGTGTCTTCAGCCGGAGTTCCCCCATCATGCCCTATACCTACAAGTATCCCCGGCCCATGGTCACGGCGGACACGGTTGTGTTTGGCGTGCGCGGCGATGCGCTTGAGTTGCTTCTCGTGGAGCGGAAGCATGAGCCGTTTGCCGGTCATTGGGCGTTGCCGGGCGGGTTCGTCGACATGGACGAGGATCTTGAGGATGCGGCGCGGCGGGAGTTGGCGGAGGAGACCAGGTTGACGGGGTTGCGGCTCGGGCAATTCGGCGCGTTTGGGACGCCGGGCCGAGATCCGCGGGGAAGGACGATCACCGCCGCGTACATGGCGTTGACCGTCTCGGCCGCGCACGAGCCCAAGGGCGGGGACGACGCCGCCCACGCCCGGTGGCATCCCATGGCGGATTTGCCGCCGCTCGCGTTTGATCACGGCGGGATCATTACGTACGCTATAGCTCAACTCAAGGAGTGGACGCGCTGCAAGGGCGTGGGCGCGGGGGTGCTGGAGCAGCCCTTTTCCTTGACCTCGCTGGCCCGTCTCTACACCCTCATCCGGGGAGAGCCGGTGGCCCCGGACGCGTTGGCCGAACACTTGCGATTCATGGGAATCGCCGAGGCCGTTCCGGACGATCCCGACGGGCGTTACGCTTTTGTTCCCGCTGTCCTGGCCCCGGTGTAGGGGGCGCTCTCCGGCCGGATTCGTACAAGGGATGCGGCGCCGTCTCGGCTGGCCGCATGAAGAGGGACGGGTAACCAAGAAAGGGGAGGGACCATGTCGCCGCTGTTCTTGTCAGGGTTGGTGCTGTTCGCGGTCATCTTTCTGCTGGTGCAGATTCTCTATCTGCGGTTGGACGCCTTCGTGGCGCTGCT
>JAWOFY010000316.1:0-3767 GCA_046497285.1 Candidatus Hydrogenedentota bacterium | reverse complement strand
CATGCTCCTCGACTTCGAGTTGGAACGAGTGGGCGCGTTGCGCGATTGGCATGTGGCCGTGGCGGAATTGGAGCGGCTCATGGGCGGCCCTTGGGCTAGCAGCAGTGCGGACGGCGCGCCCGAGACCGACGCGCCGGTGAACGCCGTCGAAGTGGAAGACGATCCGTCCAGTGAAGCCCCGCGCGATTCCGAAGCGCGAGAATCCAGCGAAGACTCCAACCCGCAAGCCGCGTTTGACGGACCGGTGCTGCGTCCAGTCTCCGAGGAGTAGAACCTCCCACCCCCCAAGCTGTACCGCGCCGATTACCCGAAATTCTCCCGAAGAGAACCCATTTTATGGCGTGTTCGGCCGAGATGCCCCGCAAAACCGGCCTACGATGACAAAAAACGTCAAACTCTGCCCAAATAGATGCCCTCCGGCGGTATGCTTTACGGCGCTCCTCTTCAGGCTCAACCCCTTAACTCCTTGCCACGCAATGACTTACAGCTCCCTCCGTAATCTTGGCACGCCGGTTGCGATAGGGATTGTAACAGTTGAAGCAATTGGCCCCGAACAATGGCAGGGGTTAACAAAACCACAACCAGGAGGAAAAGACTATGAGCAAAAAGAAGAATGCGGGTTTCACGTTGATCGAGCTGATGATTGTCGTGGCGATTATCGCCATCATTGCGGCCATCGCCATCCCCAACCTGCTCCGTTCGCGCATGAGCGCCAACGAAGCCAGCGCCGTCGGCGCCATGCGGACCATCTCCACCGGCGAAATCTCGTTCCAAGCGGCTGGATACGAGCAAGCCGGGGGCGTGAACCTCTTCGGCACTCTGGGGGATTTGCACGACCCTGAGGGCGATGCGAGCGTGCCCGGCTTCGTCGACGCGACGTTGGGCTCGAACAACTCCACCACACAAGGCTATGAATTCGAGGCAAGCCCAGCCGAAGCCGATCCCACCTACACCGCCACGGCCGTGCCGATTGTATACGGGCGAACGGGTCATCGTTCCTTCTATGTGGACGAATCCGGGGTAATTCGAGGTGACGGCGCTGAGTCTGAGTCTGGAGTCGACGGGTCCGCATGGGACGCCATTGAGTAAGCGCGCATACCCCACTATACCTCACCCACAATCACACGCCCGAGGGGGTTCCACCCGCCCCCCTCGGGCTTTTCCCTGTTCTTGACCAACTTTGGCAGACAGCGCGCTGTTAAGCTGGGGCGGGATTCGGTTAGGGTAACGAGGAGCCCGTTTCCTCGGCCATCTCTTCCATCAAGGCCCGCAATTCCTCCACCTTATCGGGGTAGTCTTCGGCCACGTTGAACCGTTCCATATAGTCGCGATCTAAATGAAACAGTTCTGGCTCTCCCGTGGCGAGGCGGAGTTTCCATGGCCCTTTCCGGACGCCCTGGAGTTCTCCGCCGCGGAAATAATGATAGACCTGGGTGGGCGATTCCTCCGTGTCGCCGCGCAAGAGCGGCCACAGGTCGTTGCCGTCGATGGGCCGATCGTCCGGAACCTCCGCGCCCGCCGCCCGCAGGATGGTGGTGAAAACGTCCATTGCATTGGCGGGTTCCTGGATGACGCGGTCCGCCGGCACCTCGTCCGGCCACCACACGATGGCGGGTACGCGCACTCCCCCTTCGTACGTGGTTCCCTTCGCCTCCCGGAAGGGGCCGGGGGAACCCGCATGCCAACGCTCGTTGTCGAGCCCACGCGGACCCTCCTGAACCATGCGGTCCGGCATGTTGATCCATGGTCCATTGTCGCTGAGCCAGATCACCAGCGTATTGTCCGCCACGCCCGCCTCGCGCAAGGCGTTCATGACCTCGCCCGCGCTCCAGTCCAGGGCCTCGATGACGTCGCCGTACAGCCCGGCGCGCGATTGACCCTCGAACTGCTCCGCCGTGGCCAGGGGCAGATGAGGCATCGTGTGCGGGAAATAGAGGAAGAAGGGTTCCTCTGCGTTGTCATGAACGAACTGCACCGCCTCCTCGGTGTAGCGCGTCGTCAACGTATATTGGTCCACGGGATGCTCGATGGGTTCGGTGTCGCGATACAATTCCAGCGGCGCCTCCGTATTCACCCACGGCTGGATCATATCGTTGCTGTAGAGCAGTCCGAAATACTCGTCGAACCCGTGCGACGTGGGCATGAACTGCTCCTCGGCGTGGCCGAGATGCCATTTACCCACGCATTTCGTGCGGTATCCCTCGCCTTTCAATGCCGTGGCGATGGTGATTTCGTCCGCGGGCAGCCCGTTGTTGGAACCCGGTCCGAGAACGCCGGCCACTCCGCCGGGCCGCACGGGATACCGCCCCGTCATCAGCGCCGCCCGCGCCGGCGTGCAAGCTGGATTCGCGTAAAACGAGGTGAACCGCGCGCCTTCCCCCGCCAACTGGTCGAGGTTTGGCGTGTGGATGGTGGGATGGCCATAACAGCTCAGGTCGCCGTAGCCCGCGTCGTCCGCCAGTATCAGCACGATGTTGGGCCGGTTGGTTGAACGTTCCTCGGTCTGGGCCGCCGCGTGTTGGGCGAGGACCATCCCCGCCGTGGCCGCCGCCGAACTCGCTATGAATTGCCGCCGCGTGGTCTTCATTGCGCCTCTCCTTTTCTGCTCTTGGTATCGACTGCTATCGGATGCAAGGGCCTCCGCGTTATCCTTCGCTGTGGAACCCTGGCCGGGTATGGTCCTCGATAATCGCACGCAACTTGTCCCGAATCTCACGTTGCTCTTCGGTAAGTGCGTCCGGCTCGAGCGGCTCCTCTTCTTCCAACGGATCCTCGGCCAAATCATGGAAGCGTCCGTCGCGGTACAGCTTGTAGCGTTGGGTCCGGGCGAATTCGCCCGAGCGGTCGTCGCCGGGGTTGTTATTGCGGTAGTACCATTGATAGAGCCAGTCGCGCAGCTCGGCTGGCGCGCCGCGGAGAACGGGCGCGAAGCTCTGACCGTCCAACTCCAGGTCCCCGGGAAGCGCTATCCCCGCCACGTCTGCGAGGGTCGGGAAGAAATAGGTGAAGCAGATCAGGTCATCGTTGACGCCCCCTTCCGCGATCGTGCCCGGCCAATTGGCGATTAGGGCCACATGGGTTCCCATTTCCGTGGGGTGGCCCTTGTTGCCCGCCACCTCCTCGCCGTTAATCTCCGAGACGACCTCCCCGTACGTGCCGTTGTCGGATGTGAAGATTACGAGGGTCTTCTCGCGCAGCCCCAACTCGGCGAGTTTATCGACGATTCTCCCGGCCAACGTGTCGGTATACGCGACCATTTCGCGAAAATACTTCGGATCGCGATATCGGCCGCGCTCGGTGTCGTCGCCGCGCCGAAAGGCCGGATCCCAGTCCTCGGAATCGGGGGTGGGCTCGAACGGCCAGTGCGGGAGGATCATGGGATAATAGACGAAGAACGGTTCGTCTTGGTGGCGCTCGATAAAGCCGTTGATGTGATCGGTGACGATGTCCGGGCCGTATTCGCCGTCGTTGAAGTCCACCTCCTCGCCATTGATCTCCAGTCCCGGGTTGGCATAGCGCGGGGGGACGTCCACGCCGTGCCGCGGCGCTCGCGAGAGTTGCCACAGGCAGTATTCATCGAAGCCGAAGTGATGAGGCTCCTCCAGGGCGGCCTCGCGGCCCTTGAACGCGGCGAGCTGCCATTTGCCGCCGATGAATGTGGCGTAGCCGGCCTCTTGGAACAGGTTGCCGAATGTGTAAATATCCGGATCCATTCTCCCGAAGCCAATATAGTTGCGGCTGTTGTACTTGCCGCTCATGATCTGCAC
>JAWOFY010000280.1:0-3766 GCA_046497285.1 Candidatus Hydrogenedentota bacterium | reverse complement strand
CCCCGACCCCGTTCAGGATCCGACCCAAAATTTCCTTGCCCACGGGGAGGGAGATGTACCCGCCGGTGTCGCGAACCTCGGTTCCGCGGGTGAGGCCCTCCGTGCTCTGCATACCCACTGTGCGCACAGTGCTTTCGCCAAGATGCTGGGCCACCTCGAGCACAATTCGTCCCCCTTGTTCTTCAGACCGTTCGATCTCAAGGGCGTTGTATATCGGGGGCAAATGGCCTTGGGGAAACGAAACATCCACCACCGGCCCGATGATCTGGGCCACGTGGCCCACGTATTTTTCTTGCGTCGTGTCTTGCGTCATTCTTAGAGGGCCTCCGCTCCGCTTACAACTTCGATAACCTCGCGTGTAATGGCGTCTTGCCGCACGCGGTTGTATTGCAGGGTGAGCCGGTCGATAACCTCGCCGGCGTTGTTCGTGGCTGAATCCATGGCGGTCATCCGGGAGCCATGTTCGCTGGCGGCCGCCTCGCGGAGCATTCGGCTCATCTCCACGCGCAAATAGTTGACGAGGAGGTGATCCAACACGTCTTCAGCCGACGGTTCGTACGTAAAATCAACGGTGGGATCTTGCCGATCGCCTTCCGATTCCATTGGCAACAACCGCTCAAGCCGCAAGGGCTGATTAATGGCGGAGCGGAACTCGTTGAAGAGGCAATAGACCTCGCCGATCTCCTCCGCCCGATACGCTTCCATGAAGCGATTGGCGATCGTGCGGCCCAAGCGCTGGGGGGAATCATCATCGACCTGGCTGTACGCGGCTTCCAGCTCCGCGCCGCGCCGCCGGAGGGTATCGGAGCCGCGGCGGCCCACCACGCTGAGCTTGACGGTGCGGGAGGCAAACTGCTCCCGTAGCAGCCGGAGTGTTTCGTTGACGAGGATGGCGTTGAATCCGCCGCAAAGTCCCCGATCGGCGGTGATGACCACCAGGGCGACCGGCAGCTCCCGGGAGCGCTCTTCGAGAAACGGATGAGGCTCCTCAGCCCGCGCGGCGAGGCGTTCGGTCAGGCCGCGAATGTGGGTGACGTAGGGACGCACATTCGCCAGCGAGTCTTGTGCGCGCCGCAATTTCGCCGCCGCCACCATCTTCATAGCGCGGGTGATTTTTTGCGTATTGCGCACGCTCCGAATGCGCCGCTTGATGTCCTGCAAGCTCGGCATGGTTTACGTCTCGATTTCTTCGGGGTTAAACGTTTCGCCAAACGCCTTCAGCGCCGCGTCCAATTCTTGCCGGATCTCGTCGGTGAGTTCGCCGCGTTGCGCCAGCTTTTCGAGAAGCTCCGGTTGTTCGGTTCGCATATAGGTAAATAGTTCGCGTTCATACCGCCCAATGGCCTGCTGCGGGATGGGGTCGAGAAAGCCGTTCGTGGCGGCGTAGATAATGAGCACCTGCTCTTCCACGGGCACCGGGCTGAACTGGGGTTGCTTGAGAATCTCCACGAGCCGGGCGCCGCGGTTGAGCTGGTCCTGGGTCGCCTTGTCCAAGTCGCTGCCAAACTGAGCGAAAGCTTCAAGTTCCCGGTACTGGGCGAGTTCGATGCGCAAGGTGCCCGCCACCTTTTTCATGGTTTTAAGCTGAGCCGCCCCGCCCACGCGGGATACGCTGAGACCGGGATTGATGGCGGGACGCACGCCAGAGTGGAACAGCTCGCTTTCCAAGTAGATCTGGCCGTCGGTAATTGAGATGACATTGGTGGGTATGTACGCGGATACGTCGCCCGCCTGTGTTTCGATGATAGGCAACGCGGTAAGGGTGCCGCCCCCCTTCGACTCGTGGAGTTTGGCCGCGCGCTCCAGCAAACGTGAATGAAGATAGAAGACGTCGCCGGGGTAGGCTTCGCGGCCCGGGGGACGGCGAAGCAACAGCGAAAGCTGACGATACGCCGCCGCATGTTTGGTTAGATCGTCATACACCACCAGGGCATGCTTTCCCTGATCACGGAAGTACTCGCCGATCGTGCAGCCCGTGTACGGCGCCAGGTATTGCAGCGGAGCAGGTTCCGCCGCCCCGGCCGAAACGACTACGGTGTGGTCAAAGGCCCCGTATTCCTTGAGTTCGTCGACAACGCGGGCCACCGTGGATTGCTTCTGCCCGATGGCCACGTAAATACACACTACATCGGTGTCTTTTTGATTGATAATCGTATCAATGGCAATGGCGGTCTTGCCGGTTTGGCGGTCTCCGATGATCAGCTCGCGCTGTCCCCGGCCGATGGCGGTCATTGCGTCAATCGCCTTGATCCCCGTCTGCAAGGGTTCTTTCACGGGCTCCCGTTCGACAATGCCCGGTGCGATGCGTTCGGTGGGATTGTGCTCGGATGTGGCGATCGGCTCGCGGCCGTCAACGGCCTCGCCCAAGGCGTTGACCACACGGCCCAGCATGCCCTCCCCTACCGGCGTGCCCGTGATGCGGCCCGTGCGTTGGACGGTGTCGCCTTCTTTAATGAGCTCATAATCGCCAAACAGAACAACGCCGACGTTGTCCTCCTCCAAGTTGAGCGCCATGCCTTTCACATCGTGCGGGAACTCCAGGAGCTCGTTGGCCATTACATTCTGAAGGCCGTACAACCGGGCGATGCCATCGCTGGCCTGAATCACCGTGCCTACTTCATTGATGTCCACGCCGGTTTCGTAACCGGAGACGTGGTGCTTAATAATTTCGGTGATCTCAGTCGCTTCTAGTTTCATCGAATACCATCTCCTCTGTGAGCAGCGTTTCCTTCAACCGCTCCAGTTGGGTGTAGAGGCTGCCGTCGATAACCTGCTCGCCCATCTGCACCACCACCCCGTCAATGATACTGGGGTCCACCTGGAGGTCCAGCCGCACCGCCTTGCCGGAATAGTGGGCCAGGCCCTGGCGCAACCGCTCCTCCAAGTCCTCGGTAAGGGGGGTGGCGGTTGTCACCCACGCTTCGACGCGGTTGAGCCGCTCGTCAACGATTTGTTCAAATATTTGGGCCACGTCGCGCGTATAGACCAAGCGGCTCCGCCGCAGCATGAGATCCAGCAAGCGGGCCGCAGAGACCGGCGTTTCGTCATGGGCGCACACGCCTTCAAGCAACGCAACGCGCATCTTGCGGTTCAGCGACGGGTTCAGCAATACCGCTCGGAGTTCCTCGTGTTGCTCCAACAGATCCGCGAAGCGCTGAAGCCCGTGCAGCACCGACTCAAGGTCGCTATCTCTGTCAAGGGCCATGCTGAGGCCTTGAGCGTACCGGGTGGCGATTAAGCGGTTTTTCATGAAGTCCGCTCCAAACTACGGGCGAAGTCCTCGACCAACTGAGCCAGCGTTTCCTCCGAACGTTCCGCGGCGTACCGCTCTCGCAGCTCGCCCACGGCCTGTTCCACGAGTTCCCGCTTGATGCGCAGGGTGGTTCGCAATTCCTCGACGCGAATGCGTTCGTTGGTCTCGGTCTCGATTTGGGCGAGGTTTTCCTCCGTGGCGTTCCGAATGCGCTCGCGCTCTTGCTGAATGACCGTCTGGGTGTGTGCGGTAATCTCCCGGCGCCGTTGGTCCAAGGTGTCCAGTTGTTGTTGCGCCTGCCTCTTGCGCTCCTCGGCCTTTCGCCGGTTTTCTTGCGCCCATTCCAAACGCTTACGCGCATCGGCGACTTGTTGATCAAGGAATTCAAGAAGCGGCTTACGGCCAAAGCGGATGGCGATGGCGAGCAACGCCCCCGCATTCAGGCATTCAAACAGAAAGACCGAAAGGTCGCGCCGCCACGCGGCCGCCTGGAACTCGGGCCGGGCCTCGTAT
>JAWOFY010000167.1:0-3164 GCA_046497285.1 Candidatus Hydrogenedentota bacterium | reverse complement strand
CCTTGGCCTGGTACATCGCGGTGTCGGCACGCGTGTAAAACGGCGGAGTTCGTTAGCCAACGCCTCCGGAGCGCGGGGTATGAGTGCGCATGGGAACGCTCGGGGAAGGAGGGGATGGAGCACATCAAGAACGCTCCCCCTGATCTCATTGTGCTCGACATCATGTTGCCCGGCATGTCAGGCTTCGAGGTGTGCCGTCAATTGCGCCGCGATCCTGATTACTACACCATCCCCATTCTCGTGCTTTCGGCCATGAGCAGCGAGGAAGAGATGAAACACGGCTTGGCGCAGGGCGCGGACGACTACGTATGCAAACCCTTCGACGTCAACAATCTCATCCAGCGCATCGAAGCTCTTCTGCGTTCCGGCAGCGACGCCCAAGTCACCGATCCCCTGACGTCCCTCCCTGGCGCCATCTACACGAAACGGGAATTGCAGCGGCGAATTTCCGACCAGAAAAAGTTCGCGGTGGCGTACGCGGAATTGCCTTCCCTGCGCGACTTCGCCCAAAGATGCGGCGGAAAAGCCCGCACGGTGGCCATTACGCGGTTAAGTCAACACCTGGCAAAGGCTGGAGAAGCCGTTCCGGATTTTTTCGTGGGCCACATGGGAAGCGGTCATTTCGTATGCCTCATGCCGCCAGAAAATGCCCAGGCCTTCTGCGAAACCGCCATGCAACAATGGCGAAAGAACCTTGAGGCGTTGTACTCGGACTTGGGACGGCACGGGAGTTACCAGGAAGCGATAAACCATCAAGACAGCCCGAAGGGCGCCCCGTTGCTCGATATCATGTTTTGTGTGACATTTCAGCACACAGGCTATTTTGTATCGCCGCAGCAACTCTTCGAAGTGCTCAGTCAAATCCGGAACATGGCGCAAGCAAGCCGCAAAGGCGCTGGCATCTACATGGACCGCCGCGCCGCCTTGGAAGGCAACTAACACGCACTTGCTTCTCCCGCTCCCCACCCCTCACAACCAAGCATCCACCCCAAGCGGCATACCTAACCGGCCAAAGGCTTGGAGAGGGTCGCATCTTCTCCATCTGCTATGCTATCATCCTTTCCAGTTAAAGGGGACTTTCGCGGCCCCAGGCCCATCCAGGGCGCTACCGGCTGTAGCTAAGGGATAGCCGCATGTTTTCACGATTCGCTGACGAGGATACCATCATGCGTGTATTAACCGGGCTTTCACTGATTGCTTTCATGGCATTGCTTTTCCCATTGGTGGGATGTCAACATCCGCCCTGGCAACAAGGCCAGCAAGTGGGCGGCGTGGAGTCTGATGAAGAGTCCGACGACTACGAGGCGCCGCACCCAGGCCTGAGCCTTGCGCCTGAGCAACCCTTCCGCGAGGTGCCCATTCCCCGCGGTCTTAATTACGATGGAGAGCGCAGTTTCATCTACGAAAGAACGGGCCTGGAAGTGGGCGAGGCGGTCTACACTACCCGACACTCAGTGAATGAACTGGTTGAGTTTTTTGTCCGCGAGTGCGCGGCGGCCGGGTGGAGCCTTGCCAACCGGCTACAAGGCGAGGGCGCGGAGTTGGCGTTTGAGCAGAGTGATCGCGAACTTCGGATCGCCATTCGCGACGGGGGATTCTTCCAAGGACGCCACGTGTTTCTCCGTGTCACGCCGAGGGATTCATGAAGACACGGTTTTGTTGGCTTGTGTGGGTTGTGGTCCTAAGCGTGACAGGATGCGCCGCCCAGGATTTGAGCCTGGATTGGCGCTCCTCTATCCCGGGCGGACCAGTCGGCGCGAAAGCCGAAATTGAGGCGATTCTCGCTGAAGTGCAATGGGGGATGCAGGAGCGCCGGAAGTCGCGAGTGTTAACCCATGTTTCGCGCAATTACCGCGATCCGGCGGGGCGGAGCTACACGGATTTGTACGCCTATTTGGACGAGATTTTTAGCCGCTACCGCAACATTCGCATTCAGCGGAGCCGCCCGCGCATCTTGGTCTTAGGCGATCACGCTCATTCCATTGAGCGCTTCACGACAACAGCGGAGCCCACGAACCCGCAAGCGGCTCCCCCTTTGGAGCTTGAAGGGGAAGTTATGGCGCTTTTTCGGCGCCAGGATGGGGCTTGGAAGATCACATCGTGGGATCTACCTTAACCCTACGGACAGGCAAGGACACGCGTGCGGACAGCGGGCGTGTTTGAAGAATAGCGCTACAGAAATCAACGAGGAGATAACGGCGGTCAATGGCTTTGGAAAAGGGACGGAAACGCAAGAAGCGGGGGGACATGTTCTTCGCCCCCACCCAACAACAAGAGGAAACCAGCGGATCGGAATGGAGCGCATGGCTGGAGCATATCCGGGAAAACCCATTACTGTACATCGCTGCAGTGGTTTTCATCCTCATCGCCGCGATGGCGGGGGTCTTGTACCGAGTCAATGTGCATGCCCAACAAGCGCAAGTGGTGAGTGAATACGCCCGCGTGATGCAAACCGAGGATCCCGCGGTCCGGGCAACCGAACTCCAGCAGTTGGCCAGCGAAGCGCGTGGATTGCGCGAAGAAATTCTGTACATGGCGGCGGAGTCAGCCTTTGATGCGGGGGAGTATGAGCAGGCCGGCGAGCTGTTTCAGGAACTCAGACAAGAGTACCCCGAAGGCGAATTCACGCCTTTCGCAGTAGAGGCGTTGGGCAATCTCGCCGAAGAAGACGAGAATTACGAGGAGGCTCTGCGTCTGTACGAAGAAGTTGTCGAGCTGTGGCCCGAAACCTTGCCCGGAAAACGCGCTTATTACGCCATGGGCCGGGTGCACGAAGAACAGGACGCCATTGAAGAGGCGATCGCGGCTTATGAGGAACAGATTGCTATCTTCCCCGGCTCCAATCAGGCGCGCAAGGCGCGCACCGCGCTCACGCGCCTCGATGTGGAGCATCCGGAGGAAGTGCCTGACGACCTCGTGGAAGATGCGCCGCTTGAGGATGATATGGATCCCACGCCCCCGACGGCTGGAGATCAACCCATGATGGCGCCTCCGGCAGGCGCACAATCCGGCGATGCGCCGCCTCCCGCTCCGCCAGTAGATGGTGCGCCCACGGCGCCGCCCGAAGCGCCAGATGCGCCGCCGATGGATGTACAGCCTGCGCCCGAAGGGGAGGTCGAAATCGATCCGGAGGCGGAGACGCCGGAGATGCCCGAGTTCCCGGC
>JAWOFY010000310.1:0-11767 GCA_046497285.1 Candidatus Hydrogenedentota bacterium | reverse complement strand
CCTTGGGATCGAATATGCACCATGTAAAGGTTAACATGAGAAGGAAAGGTTTGTCAATAGGTTTAAGGTGAAATGTTTTTATATATATGTAATTTCTTGTTATATTACATATGAATCCACGGCTGCCTGAGGGGGCAGTGCGGATGCGCCCGAGGTCCAAGGTAAGCGCACACGGCCTACCCAGCGCCGTGGGGCGTATCGGGAAAGGCTGGGGAGTATCGAGGGCGTTGGCTAGCGCGGGAGAGCGATTATGGGGGTGAATTTCATTCGCATTCGAAATTCGACACTGTGTATACTAAAGGAAGCAGCAGCATCGTGTATCGATATGCCACAGTAGGAGCCATACGTCCATTGCCCACGAGTTTGCGAACAGGACCATATCGCTTTTTCTTCTATTCTGGAGATCGCGATGAGCCAATACATACTCATGTAATGCGAGACGACGCGGAAGCAAAATTCTGGTTGAATCCCGTGCGGCTTGCGTGGAATTGTGGTTTCTCTGGGTCCGAAATACGGGAAATCGAAGTCTTAACTCAACACAACGAGAACCTTCTTATGGAGAAGTGGAATGCCTTCTTCACCGAAGACAGCTAGCCCAGCGGCCATGCATGTGGAAATCACGCCGGTACACTTGACGGTCACATTATCGGATGGACGTGTCATTAGCGTGCCCATCACGTGGTATCCCAGATTGTCCCACGCACGACCGGAGGACCGGGAGAACTTCCGTCTTGTTGGGCAGGGATATGGCATCCATTGGCCAACCCTGGACGAGGATATCAGCGTGGACAACCTGCTCTTTGGACAACCCTCGGGCGAAAGCGCGCAATCCTTCGCCCGCTGGAAGACCGAGTATAATCGGCGCGCGGCGGAGGATGACAGATCGCCGTCCGGGGAGTAGGTTGCTCGAATACACATCCCCACCCCCCCGCTTGCGGCCCCGCACAAACGGGGCGAAAGCGCTTTACCACGGGCGTGGGGGGGAACGTGATATAGGGAGACGGAGCCTTCTCCCGCCGTGACCGAGCCGCCTCAGCTCTTGGGCGGACGGCCCAAGGGGCGGATCTCGACCTCGCTGATGGTGGTGCGGGGATCGGCGCTAAGGATGTCCCGGCACACGCGGCCCACGTCTTCCGGGGGCACTTTCCATGATTCGTCGCTGTTTTCGCCGTGGCGGTGCGATTCGGACGCGACCGACCCGGGGTAGATGGTGGACACGGTAATGTTGTGGTCCCGGCACTCTTGAAACAGCGACAGGGAAAGCCCCGTGACGGCGTGCTTGCTCGCGGCGTAGGCGCTGCCGCCGGCCAAGGGCAGTTTGCCGGAGATTGACGAAATGTTAATGAGATGGCCCCGGCCCTGCCGCTGGAAGTGGGGGAGGATGGCCTTGGTGGCGTAGAAGAGGCCATTCACATTGGTGTCCATCATCGCATGCCACTCTTCCATGCTGATGTCGAAGATATCCTTGCGGATGACCAGGCCCGCATTGTTGATGAAGCCGTCGCACCCGCCCATTTGGTCTACGAGCCAATCGACGGCTGTGCGCGTGGCTTCGGGGTCCCGCAAATCGCATGATACGGCCTGGCTTTCCCCATTCTGGTCGCGAATGCTCTGCTGCAAATCATCGAGCAGATCGTCGGAACGGGCCAGCAAGCCAACCTCGTGCCCGTCCATGGCCAAGAATGAGGCGATGCCCCGCCCGATGCCTTTGCTCGCTCCCGTGATGATGACCTTCATTGTTCGTCTCCTTCCTTTTGCTTAGTCCGTGCTCATGTTGTGGATGCCCGGATTGCGTCTAACATAGCCCGAAACGTTATCACGACCAAATCCATGCCGTAGGGATGACAGATGGTAGCCGGAGGTTGAAGCCCGCGTGCGATAGCATGCGGGCGATACCCCCGGAAACTGGGGTCGTTTAGATGTCCACCCGTGCATAAGAGACAAGGGTGCATCGTTCACGCTCAAGCCCCGCCGTTCCATCCAAGTCAGCAGCGAACGAGGGATACGCCGGCGGCGGGTTCGGAGACCAGGGTCATGCCTTCGTTTCCCGTTTGCTGCTTGTACGCTTTCATCAGATCTTCCGCAAACGCTTGGGCCTTGTCCTTCGCGGCCAGGCTTACGGCGCATCCGCCAAACCCGGCCCCTGTCATGCGGGAGCCGTAACATCCGGGGAGGGTGCGCGCGATATCCGTCATCGCGTCAAGGGCGGGGCCGGTCACCTCGTAGTCATCGCGCAGACTGGCGTGCGACGCGTTCATGAGCGCCCCCAAGGTTTCGGCGTCCCCCTGTTGCATGGCATCGCGCGCTGCAAGTGTCCGTTCGTTTTCCGTTATGACATGGCGCGCCCGCCGGTACAGGAGATCCGGCATCGCGCCGCGGCATTCCCCGAGTTCTCGGGAGCTGAATTCCCGCAAGGAGGCGGGGTCCCGCCGGTCTAACACGGTTTCCAGATGGTCAGCGGCCTCCTTGCATTCCGCGACCCGCTCGTTGTACGCGGAGTCCGCAAGCCCGCGCTCCACCCCCGTGTGAGTTACAACGAACACCGCGTTTTGGAACGCCACGGGGACATGCTCTATTTCGAGGCTGCGGCAATCCAGGAACAAGGCGTGCCCTTGGCGCGCGGCCCGGATGACGTACTGGTCCATGATGCCACTGTTCACGCCGATGAACTCGTTTTCGACGCGTTGTCCGAGATGGGCCGCATCAGCGTCGTCCAGGCTGAACTCGCCCATGGCCTCGAACATCTTCAGCGCGGCCATCTCAAGGCTCGCCGAGCTGCTCAATCCAGCCGCTATAGGCAGCGAGCTGGTTATGAGCACATTGGCGCCCGTCAAGGGGTAGTGCATTTCGCCCAACTCCTTGGCCACGCCCGTGATATAGTCCAGCCAAGGCTCGGAGGCGTCCCAATCAAAATCCTCCAACGCGATTGCGCCCCGCCGGCCAAGATCGGCGGCTACAGCGTCGATGCACGCATCGGACCGTGGCCCCGCCGCCAGCCACGTGGCTGCTGAGATCGCCATGGGCAAGACGAAGCCGCCGTTGTAATCGGTGTGCTCTCCAATAATGTTTACCCGCCCCGGCGCGCGCACAATGAATTCTGGCGCTCCCCCGAAGTGCTTGTGAAACAAATCTCGCGCGTTTTCCACCACCGCATCCTCTTGCTTCGTTATTTCGGCGCCGTGTGATTACACCCCAACGGGCCCCGGCGAGGGCGCCCACGCCGCCAGGGTGCTTATCGGACTTTCGCAATGCTACCATGTGGACACCTATGAGCGCTACACGACATGACAAAGCAGAAGGGGAATTCCCAGGGGAGTTTCTGTGGGGCGCCGCATTGTCCGCCCACGCTAGCGAAGGCTGCAATTTCCATAACGATTGGTGGACGTGGGAACAACGGCCCGGCCGCATCCGCGATGGATCCACAAGCCGGCAGGCCGCGTGGCATCTGCGCTATTACCCCGAAGATTTCGCCCTAGCGCGAAAATTGGGTTACAACGCGCATCTCTTCAGCTTGGAATGGAGCCGTATTGAACCGGAACCCGGCGTTTTTGACGAGGAAGCCCTCCTTCATTACGAAAACATGCTCAAGGCGTTGACGGACAACGGCCTCGAACCTCTGTGCGCCTTGCAGGATGTAACCCTGCCGCGTTGGTTCGCCGAAGCGGGAGGGTGGACCCAGCGCCGCGCGCCGGAGCATTTTGCCCGTTACGTTCGCGCCGCCGCCGAACGCCTTGGCCCGTATTGCCGCCGCTGGATTCCAATTCGCCGCCCCATGGCGCAATGGCGGTTCGGCTACATGGATGGGCGTTGGCCGCCGGGGGGCGTGGCGCCGTGGCGATGGCCGCGCGTGTTCCGCAATCTTTTATCGGGTCAGGCCCTGGCGAGCGCCGTTCTGCGCGAGCAGATGCCGGACGCGCAAATCGGGTTATCCATCGAATGCCAGACACATGCTCCCTTCGACGAGGAATCCTCCTGGGATTTCCGGAGCGCCCGGCGGGAAGACCATCTCTGGGGCGGCATGGCCGCGCGAGGCGCTTTGGAGCAGCGGTGGCCGCCAATGTTGAACCCCCGTCAGGACCTCGCTCCCGATTTCTTGCTTGCCACCTACGCGGGCAGTCTCACCGTGCGTTTTCATCCGTTCCGGCTTCGGAGACTGTGGGCCGAGGCGTGCGACGCGGAGTCAGGCGAAACGCGGCCGCCTTGGGCCGAGCCATCTTCCCATCCCGCTGGGTTGGAAGCCGTGCTGGGCGAACTGGCGAGGTTCGGCTTGCCCATCATCGTGACGGGATGCACGTGGAGTGGAAGAGACGATGCGAAGCGATGCAGTCACCTCGTGAACAGCCTCAAGGCGTTGAGGGGAGCCATGGAAAGCGGGGCGCGGGTGGAAGGTTTTCTTTACGAACCTTTTCTGGACAGTTTCCAATGGATTCAGGGGCTGAGCCAGCGAAACGGGCTGGTATATGTGGACCGCGATTCCCTGACCCGCACCCCCCAGAACAGCGCCTTTTTGTTGAAGGAGATCGCCCAAGCCGGCGGTATTCCCCCAGGCGCCGCAAAACGTTTCGGCGCGTGAAGGCGGGTTTTCCGCCGTCCCGTCAGCAGGGGGCTTGGGGCGAGAGGCATCTCTAATACTTCGTCAGCCATTAAACTGTGGGCCGCGCCGGTTGGGTCCTTTCGGCCCTGAAATGGTTTGGCGACAAATCCATCCCGTAGGGATGACAGCTGCTAGCCGGGGGATTGAGCCCGAGGGCGATAGCACGCGGGTGACAGCCGCGGAAACAGAATTATGGCGCAATACCCAGTCAACCAGGCGTACTCCGTGGTGACCAACCTCAGTCCGCGGGCGGATACAGGCTGTGATAGGCGGCGTAGTTGGCCAGCACCCGCCGGACGAAATTGTTGGTCTCGGCGAAGGGAATATTGTCCATGAACTCGTCCATGGAGGCGTTGGGCCAGCGGTTGCGCCAGCGGTTCACATTACCGGGGCCCGCGTTGTAGGAGGCGATGGCGTAGACCATGTTGCCGCCGGCCTGGTTCAGCATGCGGCGGATGTAGTACGCGCCCAGCCGCAAGGAATTGCGGGGGTGGTGGAGGTTGGCGAGCACCTCCCTGCTGATGTTGCCCTCCACGTCGGCCAGCCATTGCGCTGTGCCGGGCATGACTTGCAGGAGGCCCTCCGCGCCTGCGTGTGAGGTCAGAGCCGGGCGGTACGTGCTTTCCTGACGGGCGACCGCCAGAATCAAATACGGATCGAGCCCGGTCTCATCCGCGATATCCTTCACCATGGGCCAATACGCGCGGGGATAGCGCACCCGCCAACGCGAGGCCGTGGGATGTGGATTGCCGATACCCCAGTCCAAGGCATGCGCCATTTGCATGGCGGTGTACGCCACGCCCGCTTCTCCCATAACGTGGAAGATGTGCTCCGCATTGCGTCCCGCCTCAAGGTCTGGAAATAGGCCCACGGCTTCCCACTCGGCTTCCTTCAGGCCTTCGTGGCCAAAGAATAGCAGCCGCTTCAAGCGGGGATCCTCGAGATCAGTTGCCTCAACCGGATCCGGTCCTAACGGCTTGCCTCCCACGGGCCGCACCACGGGTTCCTCCGGAGCAATTTCCCTCGGATTGCCGGGGTAACTGTTCGTCGCTCCCAGCGCCTCCAGGCGGTGGGCCGCTCGGTGACCAAGGAAATCGCCGACACCAGCCCTGGCGGCTTGCCAGTAATCTTGGATGGCCCCTTCCGGATCGCCCTCCTCTTCCCGGAGTTGTCCGCTCATCCACATGGCTTCAACGGTGTTACTGTTAAGCGGGTACTCCGCCAAGAGCCGGGCAAACGTCTCCAACGCCGCGGCAGTTTGCCCATTGTCCTTGTGCAACTGCCCCGCTTCGAAAAGCGCATCTCCAGCCCGGTGGTGCTTAGGGAAGACGTTCACCAGATACTCGTAATACGATAGCGCCTGTTGCGTGCGCCCGCCGTGCTGGTGATGGCGCGCAAGAGTCCACACAGCGCTGCCCGCCTCATCGCTGTCGGGGAAGTAACGCCGGAGGTGATCCGCGATATCGTGAGCGAGGTCATTCTCCCCCCCGTTGATGAGCGTGCGCAGGAATTGCAGCAAGATACGCGGCGCCCACCCCGCTTCGGGATAGTGCTCCATGGCTTCCCGGATGGCGCGGCGGCCCACCTCCCGGTTACCCTGAACCACTTGCATGAGGCCCGTGAGGTACGCCGCCGTCTCCCGCCAGTGGGCTTCCGCCAATTGCTCGCGCATATCCCGGAACGCGCTTTGCGCCTCGCTGTTCGCATTGGACTGGACGTAGCCCAGCAACGCCGTGACGCGGTCGTTCAGATCCGGCGACTTAAGGAGTTGCTCCGCTGCATCCATCCGCGTGCTGCGCGCGTTGGCGGTCTCGACCAATTCCCGGAAATGGGCGAACCCCATCGAAGCGGTTTCGGGAACCTCGATAAAAATCTCCGCCGCCCGCCAATCATGGCGGTAAAACCACCACGGTTTGTACGGCGCCTGGAGTACGCTGGCGTAATGGCGCGCCGCCGCCTCGTAGCGGTCCTTGTTTCCTAGGAGAAACCCCGCCTCGGCTCGGGCCATCCATATCCATGGCCCATGGGGTTGGCCGTCTAGGAAACGCTCAAAGGTTTCGAACGTTTCGTCCGAGGCGCCGGCTCGAATGGCGCAAACCGCGGCGCGCGCCAAGGCGTAGGGCGCCAAAATCTCGTCCTCGTCGGCGCAGCGCCGGTAGGCGGCGTGAGCCGTGCCATACCGTCCATTGGTTTCGGCCTCCCGGGCTTCCAGATAGACGGATGCGCCCGGCAAGCCGTATTCATCCTCGGCGGCGTGAACGCCAAGTGCACTAAGAAAAACGATGGAAGACAATACGACGGAAAGACAGCGGCGAGCTTGCATGGTAGGTGCGCCTCATTCACAGATGTAAGGACTAATGGTTAAACTTGACAATGTGTTTCGTGATGCAATAGCTGATTGACTACCCCACGCGGCCTCGGGTTTCGCCCCAAACCGGCGTTTAGGCGGGACTCCGCCCTTGCGCCGTTTCTTCAACCGCATCGGGGATCTTCTCGCGCAAGAATACATCCACCAACTCGGGATCAAAGTGCTTGCCCCGTTCGCCGCGAAGATGCTCAATGGCTTCTTTCACGGTCGCACGGCCCTGACGGTAAAGCCGGGCCCGCGTCATGGCGCAGAACACATCCACGATCTTCACGATTCGCGCCAGATAGGGGATAGCCTCTCTTTCAAGGCGGCCGGGATACCCATCGCCATCGTAGCATTCGTGATGCCGCAGCAGAATGTTCGTTGTGTCCTTGAGCGCCGGCGTCTCCCCGGCGATCTCGGCTCCTAGCGAGGTGTGGTCCTGAAGCAAGCGCCATTCGTCATAGGATAATGGGCCGGTCTTTAACAAGACCTCATTGGGGATGCGCATCTTGCCCAAGTCCCGCAACAGCGCGCCCCGTTCCAGGGTGGATTGTTCAGCCGGCGAAAGCTTAAGGGCTTGGGCGAAGAGGGTGGCGTGGGCCAGTACCCGGCGTGACTCGCCCAGTTCAAGCCCTTCCCGGCAGTCCAGCGCATCCGCCAACAGGCCCAGCAGACTCTCCTGCCGCTCGCCAAGCTCGGCCAACCACGGGACTACGTCCACCGCCCGGTCATCGGCTGGCGCAACCGCCGCAACGCCCGGCGGCAAATCTTCCGTCCGGTGGAGCGTGACAGAACCCAACCCCGCCTCTTTCAATGCCTCGAACATATAAGGGATCGGCGCGCCATCTTGTTCAATCAACACCACCCTGCTCAACATTCCACAATCCCTTCATCCGCATCCAGCCAACAAGCGCGATACATGCGGCGTGATCTTACCAAGCCCCCGCCGTCTAAACAACATTAAATTCGAGTCCACCCCTAACGGGAGTTGACTATGAGACAGTGGGGGCGCCAAGCTATGGGTTGTGAGCAGTTTTCCGGTTCCTTGGCGCCGAGGGAGCCGCGAAACGCCATGGCCGGCCTGTTCAGGTCCCAAGACACCGTTGCCGGCGGTGCTTCACCCCAAAAAGGAGGAGATTGAGCCATTATGGGTAAGAAACGGACATCAAACTGGAGCCGGCGGCAGTTTCTCGCCGCGGCGGCCGCCGGAACCGCCGGCGCGGGCTATGGTTTTGGGCTGATGGCGCCTCGGGGGTTGGCGGCGGATAATGGCATGCCAGAATGGACCAACGCCATCCGCTCCGATCACCCGCGGCTGTTTATCAATGCCGACACCCTGCCCCGTATCCGCGAGCGGGCGCTCGGGGCGGAACAGGGATGGTTCGATGAGATCCGGCAAGGGATCGATCGGATTGCCCGCCAAAGGGAAAACGGGGAGAACGAACTACGCGACCTTGGTTCCGAGGCGGCGCAGGCCGCGTTCATCTTCTTGGTCACCGAGGATTCGGACTACCGTGACTTGGGCCGGTCGTGGCTTGAAACAAGTCTCGATTACTATCACCTCTGCTTCGAGGAACGCCGCTCCGTGAATTGGTATTCCACGTCCCGCGTCCACGCCACACTGGCCTGGGACTGGCTCTACAACGACATGGAGGAGGAAGACCGGACACGGCTCCTTGAGAGCTTAATCGCGGCCATCCACAATGTCCTTACAGCGGATCCGCGCATCGATCGCGAGCATCCCTCCGGCTACGACCGGGGGTTTTATGGCGTACGGAACTGCCAGTGGTTCATTGGATGCACGGGCTTCGGCGCGGGAATCGAATCCGAACGGGTGGAGGAATGGCTCGTGTGGGGACGGGAAGAGAACCTTCGGCTCTTGGAACATCGGGAACGGGCATCGAGCGACGACGGCGGTTCGGCCTCGGCCACGGTTACGTACGCTTTTGGAGCGTACCCCTGGGCGGAGCAGAATTTCCTTTACACTTGGCTCTCGGCCACAGGCGAGGACATTTCAGGCGACTGGCCCCATTCCGCGCTCTTGGCCAACTACGTCTTGTGGAACTGGATCGAGGGGGAAGACCGACCGCTCGAATTTGGGTACGGCGACACGCCGCACCGCAACAATTACCTGCCCATCAACCACTTGTACACCCACCTCGCCAACATCCGGCAGCTTCATGCGGACGCCAAACCCAAGGCGGCCGCTTTGGCGCGTCATCTCCAACACCGGCTCCCATCGGATTACCAACGCTACACTCGGACCTGGTTCATCTACCCCTTCCTCTTCCACGATTTGGACCAGACGCCGGATCCCATCGAGCCGGAAGGCCTGCCGTTGGCGCGTCATTTCGAGAACATGGGCCAGATCTTTATGCGGTCGGGAGATGGGGAGGACGACACCTATTGTCTGTTCAGCTGCGGGGGCATCCTCCGGCAACACCGGCACTATGATGCGCTGAACTTTGTCATCTATCACAAGGGCTTTCTCGCCCTGGATTCCGGAACGCGCCACCGCCAGTTCGACAATGGACAACACTTGGCCAATTACTACGCTCAGACGGTGGCCCACAACTGCGTGCTGATTCATCAACCCGGCGAACCGCCCGCGAACTATTGGGGCGGGACTGTGGAGGCCAACCACGGCGGCCAGCACAATCAGCTTGGTTCGGAGGTGACCGCCTTTGAAACGAACGAGGATTTCGTCTACGTTGCGGGCGATGGAACAGAAACGTATCTTCACGGGGGCGTCGAATTGCCCGAGAAGGCGGAGGAAGTCACGCGGCAACTCGTCTTTCTTCCTCCCTCGCACTTCGTGGTCTTCGACCGCGTGACGGTCACCGATCCCGAGTACCGCAAGGAATGGCTGCTGCATACCGCGCATGAACCAGAGATCGAGGGGCGCGTGTTCCGCGCGGACCATTGGGAAGGCCGTCTCCTATGCCAATGCGTTCTGCCCGAGAACGCCTCCATCGAGGCAGTGGGTGGCCCCGGCAAGGCGTTTTGGGCCGCGGGTCAGAATTGGGATATCGTGGCGGACGACCTCTCCGAGGAGGAACTTGCGATGATGGGCCAATGGCGCATTGAGGTGAGTCCCGGGGAAGCCCGACAATCGGACGTTTTTCTCCATGTATTGCAGACGGGCGGCCAGAATACGGAAGAAATGGTCCCCATCGAGCGAATAACCCGGGATGATGCGGAGGGCGTTCGGCTCACCTTGGGCGAAGAGAAGTGGGAAATCACCTTCCGGACAACGGGCGCCTTAGGGGGCCATATCCGCCGCGACGGCGGGGATCGCCCTGCCCTCGACCAGCCCTTGACGCAGTCCGTCCAAGCTCAGAGCGGGATTGGGGCGGAGTAAGCACTTCAACCATACGATTAAGGGAGATACGTTCATGGAGAAGAAGAAACAGCCCGCGAATTGCACACGGCGGCAGTTCCTTGCGGCGGCGGCCGCGGGTACGGGATACAGTCTCATCGTGAAGGCGCCCCAATCGCTCGCGGCGGCGCCGGATCCCATGGAACGGCCAGGGGCCACGGAAGAGTTGGTTCAACACGGCGAACAATTCCATCCGCTGTCGCCGGAGGACGCGCCAAAGGCGGACGCCGAGCCCAACATGCACAAGGTCGAATTGGAAGCGGACGTTGTCGTTTGCGGTGGCGGCATGGCGGGGGTATGCGCGGCCATTGCGGCGGCGCGCAACGGCGCCAAAGTGATTCTTATCCAAGATCGCTCTCGCCTCGGCGGGAACGCCAGCAGCGAGATTCGCATGCATATCGTCGGGGCGGACCATCACGGCGGCCGGGCGGGTTGGCGCGAAGGAGGCATCCTCGAGGAGCTACGCCTGGAGAACGCGAAGTGGAACCCGCACAGCGCCTGGGAATTGTGGGATCTTATGCTGTACGACAAATGCGTAAGCGAGCCCAACCTCAAGCTTATCCTCGACACCTCCATTTACCGGGCGGAAATGAAGGACGAGAACACCATCGACTCCATTTGGGCCCGCTGTGACAAGACGGAACACCTTTACCACATCAGGGCGCCGCTGTTCGTGGACGCCACGGGCGACAGCCGCCTGGGGCTCGAATCGGGCGCGGCCTACCGCGTGGGACGCGAACGCTACGACGAGTTTAACGAGGGATTGGCGGGCTACGATCAGGAAGGCATGACAATGGGGTCGAGCATCCTCTTCACCGCCCGCGAACACGACAGGCCCATTCCGTATCGTGCGCCGAGCTGGGCCCGCAAGCTGAGCGCCGAACACTTCCAGCACCGGGGCATCGGCAGCTACGAGTATGGCTACTGGTGGATTGAACTTGGCGGTGTCTACGATACGATTCGCGACAACGAACAGCTCCGGTTTGAACTGCTCGCCGTGGTGTTGGGCGTATGGGATTTCATCAAGAACAGCGGGGAGCATCCGGACTCCGAGAACTGGGCTTTGGAAACCGTGGGGATGATCCCCGGCAAACGGGAATCGCGCCGGCTCGAGGGCGACCTCATCATGACGCAGAACGATCTCGAAGGCGATTGGCGGTACTTCACCGACGCCGTGGCCATCGGCGGCTGGCCTTTCGACGATCACCCTTCCCTTGGGTTTGACGCGTACGCCGAGTCCCCGTACCGCTCCATTCGCATAGACGAGGCCTACAACGTCGCATTTGGTTCGCTTTACTCGCGCAACAAGCGCCTCTTGGACGACGGCTTTCGACACGCAGTGGATATGGTCTTCGGCGAAGCGGTTTTCTCGTCGTTTCAGACGTTTGAGGACACGCCTTGCGCCGCGAGTGCCTTCTTCCTGAAGACCGCGCTTCGTGCGAAA
>JAWOFY010000216.1:0-5623 GCA_046497285.1 Candidatus Hydrogenedentota bacterium | reverse complement strand
TACGTGGCGCCGGAAGGCGATGACGCGTGGTCGGGCGCGTTGGCCGAGCCTAATGCGGAAGCCACCGATGGTCCCTTGGCGTCGTTGGCGGAGGCCAAGGCGCGGGTGCGTGAGTTGTTGGCGGACGAGCCGGAGGAGGCCATCGTGGTCGAGATCGCGGATGGCTTCTACCGCCTGGACGAAACGCTGGTTTTCGAGCCCGCGGATTCAGGGACGGAACAAGCGCCGGTGATCTACCGCGCGGCGGACGGCACCCAGCCCGTCATCAGCGGCGGCGAACGCATCACGGGCTGGGACGAGGGGGGCGATGGCCGCTGGCGGGTAACGTTGGACGCCGTGGCCGAGGGTGAGTGGGACTTCACGCAGTTGTTCGTCAATGATCAGCGCCGTTTCCGGCCGCGCTTGCCGCGGGATGGCTACTTCTACGTCGAACGCGGGTTGGATCCCTCGCCCGCGCACGAAGACCAGGGCCACGACCGGTTCGGCTACGCAGAGGGCGACATCCCGGATGATCTCGACGCCGATCGGTTCGAGGTTATGGCCTTTCACGTTTGGTCGGCCTCCCGCATGCGTGTCGCGGACTGGGACCAAGACGAGCGCGTGTTCACCTTCACGGGTCCCACGTCGGCGCTGACGCACTGGGCCGAGTTTCAAGAAGGACGCCGCTACTTTCTCGACAATGTGGGCGAGGCCCTCGAAGAACCTGGCGAGTGGTATCTCGACACGGAGTCGGGCGAACTCACCTACATCCCGATGCCGGACGAAACGCCGGAGGAAGCAGACGTCGTTGCGCCGCGGCTGGAGCAACTCGTGGTGTTGCAGGGCGACGTAGACAACGAAGAGTGGGTGCGCCATCTGCGCTTCGACGGGTTGACCTTCGCGCACACGAACTGGACGCTGCCGGAAGAGGGGTATTCGTTCCCACAGGCCGAGGTTCCGCTGACCGCCGCCATCCTCGCCGTGGGCGCGCGGGACGTCATCTTTGACGGCTGCGCCGTGCGGCACACCGGCGGCTACGCCGCTGAGGCCGGGCCGGGCTGCCGGGACGTGGCTGTCGTGCGCTCGGAACTCATCGATCTCGCGGGCGGCGGCGTGAAGATTGGCCACGGCGGCGGCCCAGGCTCGTGGGCGATAGGGGATTTGGGTTCGATTGACCTGTCGGCGGACGAGGCCGAGGCGCAACGCGTCACGGTGCACGACACCACCATCGCGCACGGCGGGCGGATGCATCCCGCGGCCGTGGGCGTTTGGATTGGCCATACCTCGCACAATACGGTAACCCACAACGACATCTTCGACTTCTACTACACCGGCGTGAGCGTGGGGTGGACCTGGGGCTATCACGAGCCGAGCCGTACACACCATAACCAGATCGACCATAACCACATCCACACCATCGGCCAGCACGTCTTGTCCGACATGGGCGGCGTCTATACGCTGGGCCTGAGTCCCGGCACGACGGTGAACAACAACGTGATGCACGACATCATGAGCTATGGCTACGGAGGCTGGGGGTTGTATCCTGATGAAGGCACGACGGACATCGAGATGCGGAACAATCTCGCCTACCGCACGCGCACCGGCGGCTTCCATCAGCATTACGGGCGGGACAACGTGATCGAAAACAACATCTTCGCCTTCGCGGAACAACATCAGGTGCAACGCACGCGCACCGAGGACCATCGCTCGTTTTTCTTCCGCCACAACATTGTCTACTGGGAGAATGACAGTCCGCTGCTGGGAAGCAACTGGGAAGACGACAACTTCACCATCGACCACAATCTGTACTACAACCCGAACCATGACATCACGTTTTACGGCGGCGCGACGCTGGAAGAATGGCGCGAGCGCGGGCATGACCTTGAGTCAATGATCGCCGATCCCCTCTTCGTGGACCCGGCCAACGAGGATTTCCGCTTGAGGGCAAATTCACCCGCCTTCGATGTGGGCTTCGAACCCTTCGACTACAGCGCCGCGGGCCGCATCACCGCGCCGGTTTTCAGCGAAACGCTGCCGGAAGTACCGGTGGCCTACGAGGGTTATCCCCGCGAGTAGTCCAAACGTCAAAATGTGCACAGCCCCGGCGGTGGAGCGTGTCCCCGTTTGTGCGTAGTTGATTTCGATCATGGACGAGCGGCCGGGGCGTTCGGTATAGTGAGAAGTGCTTTTCGAAGCCTTCCCAAGCAGCTTTTCGCAGTATTTGGTGGTATGATATGAGTTTAGTCCGGCTGGACAATGTGGTAAAGACCTATAGTGGTGAACATGTGCTCGACGGCGTCAGCTTTCGGGTTGAGGAAGGTCAGAAAGTGGGCTTGATCGGCCGGAATGGCACGGGCAAGAGCACGCTGATTCGTCTCATTACGGGGGAGGTCGAGCCCGACTCCGGCGCGGTGGAACGGATGCGCCGGGCCCGTTTCGCCCATCTCGCTCAGTTGCCGCGTTTCGACAGTTCCGACACCATTTTCGACGTGGTCATGGGTTCGTTTGAGAAACTCATCGCCATGGAAAAGGAGTTGCGGGAGCTTGAGCACGCCCTGGAATCAGGGGATTCCGCGATGCTGGAACGCTACAGCCGGAAGCAGGACGAGTTTCAAGCCAAGGGCGGCTATGAGTTCCGCACACGCGCCCGCCGCGTACTCTCGGGACTCGGGTTTAAGGAAGACGACCTCGAACTGCCCGTAACTGCCCTCAGCGGCGGACAACGGACGCGGCTCCTGCTGGCTCTGGTCCTTCTCGAGGATGCCGACCTGCTGCTGCTTGACGAACCCGAGAACCATCTCGACCTCGAAGCGCGGGAGTGGCTGGAAGAATTCTTGAAGGAATGGCCCCGGGCGTTTGTCATGATCAGCCACGATCGCCACATGCTCAATTCGGTGACGGAGACCATCGCGGAAGTGGAACGCGCGGAACTGTTTCAGCACACCGGAAACTACGACGCGTTCCTGGCGCATAAGGAGCTGGTCCGGGAACAGCAACAGAAGGCGTACGAGCGCCAACAGGAATACATCGCGAAACAAGAAACGTTCATTAATAGGTTCCGGTATAAGAATACCAAGGCGAGTCAGGTCCAAGGCCGTATCAAGCAGTTGGAGAAGATGGAGCGCGTGGAGGCCCCGCCTAAGGACGGTCCCAAGGCCGCCTTCCAAATGGGCGATGTAGTGCGTACGGGCCAAGTGGTGCTGACCGCCCGGGACTTAAGCATGGCGTATGGCGATCTCCGTTTGTATGAGAATGTCTCGTTCTCGTTGCACCGGGGCGAACGCCTGGGGATCGTGGGCCCCAACGGCGGAGGCAAGACGACGCTTTTGCGCCAGTTGGCGGGACGGCTGCCGGAAGGGCGGGGTAGTGTCGAACTCGGTCACAAAGTGCGCCTGGGCTACTATGACCAGCATCAAGACACCCTCAATCCCGCCAGCGATGTCCTCACAGAGGCCCATGGCGCCGCACCCCAGATGACGCCCGAGGCCGTGCGCACGTTCATGGGCCGGTTCCTGTTCACGGGAGAGGACGTGTTCAAACCAGTTCAGGCCTTGAGCGGGGGCGAATTGGCCCGCGTGGCCTTGGCGAAACTCATCCTCGGCGAGGCGAACCTCCTCCTGTTGGATGAGCCGACGAATCACCTGGATATTGCTTCCCGTGAAGCGCTCGAGAACGCGCTGCTGGCCTATCCGGGGTCCATGGTGTTGGTTTCGCATGACCGGACGCTCGTGGACAAGCTGGTGAACAAACTGCTCGTGATCGAGAATGGCAAGGCGCACATTCATCTCGGTAATTATTCGAGTTACCGCTGGAAACAAGGCGGGGCGAGCGCGGAACCGGAATCGCCGAACAAAGAAGACGCGATGAAGGTGCGCCGTCAGCAGAAGGCGCGCAAGAGCGGCCGCCAGAAACAGGATTCCGAACAACGTAAGCGACGCAAGGAGCTCCAGGAGCTAGAGGACCGGATCCTTGAACTCGAGACGCTTGTCGAACAGTATGAGGCGCGTTTCACTGAGCTTGATCCTAGCGATTACGCTAAGGCGAACACCTTGAAGGAAGAGTACGAGGGACTGAAGGCGGATCTACAGGAACTCTATGGACACTGGGAATCCTTGGCGGACGAGTTGGCGTCGTGACCGGAAGGTTGATCCAATATCGAATTCTTGATCCTGTTCTCAATATTCCCTTTTGGGCCGTGTAACAAAAACGAGTCTGTTCTGTATACTGGAGAGATGGTTTTCAGCTCTTCTGAAACGATCCAAGATCGAATCCATAACCCGAGGACAACACCTGAAGGGAGGCCGAAACAGTGAAAAAACATATCCGGATAGTAAGCAGGGAACGTATGGCGCTGGCAGAGGAGGAACTCAATCCGATCCTGAAGTTGACGTTCGTTGCTCAGATATTGCAGGCAGTCGATGGCTGGGTGGGACGAAAAGAAGAAGAGAATAGCTGACGTTGATTGCGCGCGGCGCTTCCAAAGAGGGTTGCGTGGCGCTATGATCCTTCTGGTTCGTCTCAAGGTTTGACGCTTTCGCGGATGAGCGGGAGATGGAGGTTAGCATGACGAACAAGCATTTCCGGACAATAAGCAAACAAGCGCTGGCTCCCGCCGAGGATGAGGAATTTGAGTTTGATCTCATCTTGAAGCTGGAGTTTGCGACGAATGTATTGGAAGCGGTTGATGGGTGGGTCCAGCGAAAGACCGATGGCGGCCAGTCCGAATAAACCGTGAACTAGCCAGAGAACATCCCCCTTAATCCTGGTCAGTCAGGGTTAAGGGGGATGTGTGAAGGCCGCTGTGGCGGCGTGTATCAGGCCGGGAGGGAGGGACCTACTCTTTCGGGTTGTGCTTTTTCAGGCAAAGGGTGATGTGACGGCCCTGTTCGTCTTCGAGTTCGACTTCTTCCCGCTGGTAGTAGGCCGCGATCTCCCGCATTAACTTAAGTCCCAAGAAGGCGACAGCCAGCACGGTTTCCTTCTTAAGCCCCACGGACCAGGCAATGGCTGGGGCGGCGGCGAGGCTAATCCCGCCCGTATAGGGGGCCAACCCCAAGGACGCGCCAAGGCCCGCCATCGCCGAGGACGATAGTTCGGTGATGGCGTATCCCTTTTGCACTTTGGCCGCGAGGTCCGCTTCCAGCAGTATCGCCTCGGCCCCTTGGTTGACCGCCGCTTCCAATTCCTCCCGCTTAGCTGCTATGCGCGCATCCATTGACTTACTCCCATCCAGACAGGGTTGCGGTTGTCGTCAGGTCGGCGGCGATAACGCAGCCGTTCGCCCATTTCTTGCTAGCTACGCCGCATCAGGGTCCGGAGCGTCCCGTTCAAGGACTTCGGCGATGACGTAGGGGGGATGTTTGCGGACCTCGAGATAGATGCGCGCCACGTATTCGCCGAGAATGCCCAGGGCGAGTAATTGGAGGCTTCCCACCCCCGTGAGCAAGGCGAGATAAAAGATCTGCTCGCCGGCCATCCAACCGCCCTGCGCCCATAGTATCCCTGCGAGGACGATGAGGCCTAGGCTTACGCCTCCAACTACCGTCCCCCCGACGAGGGAAAGATAGAGGGGTTTGGCGCTGAACCCCGTTATAAAAGTGACAAGGTGCTTGACGCGGGCCCGTATGTCAAACTTGTTTCGGCC
>JAWOFY010000207.1:0-3159 GCA_046497285.1 Candidatus Hydrogenedentota bacterium | reverse complement strand
GCTTGGGCGAAACTACAGATCCGCTGGGAGCCGGGGGCGAGTGTTGCGGTGGTGCGATAGCACGCGGCCTCAACCCCCGGCTACCAGCTGTCATCCCTACGGGATGGATTTGATTCGTGACAGCATTTGAGGCTAAGTCACACTCAATCGGAACATACACAACTTTGGCCATGAAGAGGTACTAGGCTGCTGAGGCCGTCAGAGGCGCGCCTTGCAACAACCGCATGCTGTTCAGGCACACCACCACCGTGGAGCCTTCGTGCGCGAGGACGCCTATGGTAATTGGGACAACGCCAAACACCGCCGCGCCCACCATGACGCCAATCGTGACAAGCGAAAGGCCCACGTTTTGGCGTATCACGCGGCGGGAACGCCGGCTGAGCTGGAAGGCTTCGAAGAAGTTCTCGATCTTGTCGTTCATGAGCACAACGTCGCTTTGTTCGAGGGCCGCGTCACTGCCTCGCGCGCCCATCGCCACGGCCACGTCCGCGGCGGCGAGACATGGCGCATCGTTGATCCCATCGCCCACCATGGCCACGCGCTTTCCGCCTTCGCGTAGAGCGCTTAGGGCTTTCACTTTCTCTTCTGGATTCAGGCCCGCGCGTACTTCGGTCAAGCCTAGCTGCTCGCCTATGGCGTTCGCGGCGTCCGCCCGGTCCCCCGTCAGCATGACGACGCTTAACCCCGCAGCGCGCAAGCGGCGCAGCACGCCGGCGGATTCGGTGCGCACGAGGTCCTCCAACAGAATGCGGCCCAGCAGTTCGCCATGCACGAACCACACCTCTGACAGCCCCACGCCAGGCTCGGGCAAGGTTCGCACCCAGTCCGCCAAGGGGCCGGCGGCGAGCAGTTCGCGCCGGCCCAGCAAGCAATGCTGTTCGTCCACCGTTGCCTGCACCCCATTGCCGGTCAGCGAACGGAACTCGCTAACGTCCCGTTGTCCAAGGCCTTCCGCCTCCCCATACCGTACAATCGCCCGCGCGATGGGGTGGCTGGCTTGGCGCTCCAACGTATAGGCGAGTTCGGCCACATCGCGTTCGCGGCCGGGGGGAAAGCTCTCGACGGAGACCACCCGCAGATCGCCGGTGGTGAGCGTGCCCGTCTTGTCGAGGGCGACCGCATTGATGCCGGCCATTTCCTCAATGGCGGCGCCGCCCCGAAACAGGATGCCGTGCCGGGCGCCCCACGCGATGGCGGCGAGAATGGCGGAAGGAATCGAGAGCACCAGCGCGCAGGGACTCGCCACGACGAGCAGGGTCATCGCCCGGTAGAAGGCGGAGTACTGGATCTGCCCGTCGACCGTGACGTTCAAGAAGGGTTGCACGCCGAACCCTAGCCACCATACAAAGAACATCGCGGCCGTGGCGGCGAGCACGCCCAGCGTGTATTTGGGGCCAAACTTGTCGGTGAACCGTTGGCTTGGCGCGCGCATGTGCCGGGCTTCGTGGATAAGGTGGATGACCCGCTGCAAGGCGCTTTCGCTGGCCGCATTCCGGCACCGCGTCTCCACGGCGCCCCACAGGTTCACTGTCCCGCTGGACACCACATCGCCGGGCTGTTTGTTGACGGGATGCGCCTCGCCCGTGAGCGAGGATTCGTCGGCTGCGGTCTCCCCCTTTACGACCACCGCATCCACCGGGAAGATATCGCCCGGCCGGATGAGCAAAAGATGCCCCGGGACGATTTCATCCACCGGAATGACGGATTCCTCGCGGGTCTCCTCATCCAGCCGCGTCGCGGTCTTCGGCGTCAAGCGGAAGAGCGAGTCAATCTCGCGCCGAGTCCGGTACATGGCGAAATGCTCCAAAGCGCCCGCGAAGGAGAAGAGGAACAAAAGCAGCGCCCCTTCCCCAAATGCGCCAATGACAGTCGCTCCCACGGCCACCGCCAACATCAAGAAATGGATGTCCACCGCGCCCCGGGACAGCATGGACGCCGCGTCTTTCGCCGCATCCCACCCCCCGGCGATCATGGCAGCGATGTAGAGCGCTGGAGAGAGCCATGCCGGACCTATCCCCGCCATATCCACCGCGAATCCCGCAATGGCCAACACGCCGCACAACCCGGCCAGCGCCGCCAGCCACCGCCAGTCCTCATCCTCGTCCGGCTTCAGCCCCGCCATTTCGGCTGGGCTAGGCCAGGGGATGCGCCGCCAGGTCCAAAGGGTGGCCAGACTCTCGTCGTGGTCCTGTTTCTCAAGCAGGGTCTGGTCAGGCAGGCGGCGGACACGCATCCCGTCCAGCGCGCTGGCTTCAGCCTCGCCATGGTTGGGGCGCTGCGCGACGGCCGCCAAGGTCTCCTGCAACGCCGTGCGCAAGGCGTCCTCATCGACCTGTCCTAGCGTGGCGACGGAGATCTCGGTGTTGTCATCATCCCACACCACAGCCTTGGCTTCTTCCGAGCGTTGAAGAAACGCCGCCAGCTCAGGGACCCAAGCCGGGATGCCCGTCTGGGCTGTCTGGGAGGCCGTGTTCTCGTAGTTGTTCATGCTGCCTTATACCGTTTGCGTTACTGACCAAAAAGTTCGACACAAAAACGCCTACTAGCCCGCCGCAATTCCTTTGTCATCCTTCGAATTCCGAACCCCCTCGTGGATTCAAAGGCTGGCGTCGCCCTTGGACTCAGCGAGATCACCCTCGCTTATAGCACATACCGCCACGCGACGTAGAGGCTGGCGAGGATAAGCGAGCACAACGTTATCGGCCAACTGGCGCGGAAATACGTGAAAAAATAAACTGATTTCAGCAGTCAATAGTATCCAGTCTTCTAGTATGCTGCAATCTGTGACATCCGAATGTTCCTTCGTGTCCCAATGCTACTTCTAATGAAGATTGCCTCGTTGCTTTTGCTGACGACAGCACTTTTGGGACTCTAGGGGAGACGGAATGTGATGTCAGATCTAATCTGGTGGCAATATTTGAGAGAGTAGTTTCATGGTTTGAGGCGAATTGCTTGGCCTTGAATGTTACCAAGTCACATTTTCTTATTTTTTCTCGAATTGGTGTAGCTTTCCCTCAACTGACACAGCTTCAGGTGTCACAAGGCTCCTTGTGTAGACCAAAGAATCGGTTGGTCCGGTTTCTTGGTATCCTGCTTGATGAGAACCTTTCGTTTAGACACCATATAGCCATGATTAGGGTTAAGGTCTCACGGAGTTTG
>JAWOFY010000192.1:0-2873 GCA_046497285.1 Candidatus Hydrogenedentota bacterium | reverse complement strand
CGCGCGTCATTGCCTCCCCAAATGCTGCATGTGTTGGGTGAGCGCGCCAGCGCCGAGACCATCATCACCCGGGTGCTCCGCAACATGATTGAGGCGTATGACGAGCGCGAAGAGAACAAGAACAGCGCAATGGCCCGTGATCTCCTCCGGGAACTGCAACAAGCCGCCCAAGTGTAATCACCGCCCCCGCTCGCCACTGACGCCCTTCCGTTTAACCCCTTAAGAGAAGTAGGATGTGCTGGGGTGGAAGCTCAGCCACGATCCGCTTCGAATAGTGGAGCCCCCTCCCGCTTCTTGTGTATCATGAGAGTCTCGTCAACCGATGGCGGCCGCGCCCTGATAGGCGTGAGCCGCATCGTTTTGAATTCGGCTTTCACTTAACAAGGAGACCCGTATCATGAAATGTATGCAGATCCGATCCATCTTCTACAGCCTCGCATGGGTGGCCGCCGCTGCTATCTTGGTGAGCCCCACCGCATTCGCAAGCCAGGAGATCAGCGTGCGCCCCTACGGAGAGACAGCGGCCGGCGACGCCGTAGACCTCTACACGTTGGTGAATGCCGAAGGCGCGCAAGCCGAAATCACCAACTATGGCGGCATCCTCGTTTCGCTCATGATGCCCGATCAGGAGGGGGAATTCGAGGACATCGTGCTGGGCTTCGACACGCTCGACGAGTACCTTCAAGGCCACCCGTATTTCGGAGCAACCGTCGGTCGCTACGCCAACCGGATCGCCGACGCGGAATTCACGCTTGACGGTGAGACCTACCAGTTGACGGCCAACGACGGGGACAACCACATTCATGGCGGCGAACAGGGCTTCGATAAGGTGGTCTGGCGCGCGCAAGCCTATACCACCGCCGACGGCCCCGCCTTGCGCCTGTATTATGTCAGCGAGGATGGCGAGGAAGGATATCCGGGCACGCTCGACGTCATGGTTACCTATACCTTGACCAATGACAATGAACTCCGCGCTGATTTCCACGCGGAGACGGACGAGCCCACCATCTGCAACCTCACCCACCATTCGTATTTCAATCTGGCCGGTGAAGGAGACATCCTGGACCACGTGGTCATGATGCCGGCGGAACATTTCACGCCCGTGAACGAAGAACTCATCCCGACGGGCGAAGTACAGCCCGTTGAAGGCACGCCTTTCGACTTTCGGGAGCCCACGCCGATCGGAGCGCGCATAGACGAGGACAACGAACAGCTCGAGCGCGGCGGGGGGTACGACCACAACTGGGCCTACGATAAGGAAGATGGCGAGCTGACGCTGATGGCGCGCGTTACCGAGCCTGAAAGCGGCCGTGTCATGGAAGTATTGTCCACCAAACCGGGCATGCAATTCTATACAGGCAACTTCCTAGATGGCTCGCTGACCGGGAAGGACGGCTGGGTCTACGAACAACGCCATGGTTTTTGCATGGAGCCTCATTACTTCCCCGATACCCCGAATCAGCCCGATTTTCCTTCGGCTGTGCTCCGGCCGGACGAGACGTATGACCACACCATTGTGTACCGGTTTTCGGTCGGGGACGAATAGCCCCGGGTTTGCCGGGAAGCGTTTATGAAGCCGGGCTAAAGGCCGGGCCTTCCTTCGCCGAAATACTTACATGAAGGCAGCGGTTGGAAGGCCCGCCCACTCTTAATTGGGCGCCGAGGTCAGCGCGAAACCGGTGGGGTCCGCTCAAGCGCTCCTTCTATACGCGTTTGGAAAGGCCATCAACGTGTATATGTCCATGCGCATTAGAAGAAGTTGAGGTCACCTACAGCTCGCTATGAGCGGGGAGGCGCTAGTGGCTGAAGAGAAACGCCCCGGCTATTACAAGGACGAGCAGGGAAACTGGCAGAAGGACCGCCGCAAAAACCCCGATCGGCGGCGGGCTCCCAATCATGATTTCCCCCATCACGATCGCCGGACCCATTTGCGGCGCAAAGCCGACCGCGAGGCGCTGGAGCGCGATCATAAGGAGATGATCGAGGACGCGCTCGAGGATTTCATTGAACAACACGAACGCGGAGAAATCTAGTGGTTGGGACTAGACAGGTCTAGCTTGCGCTTTTGTTCGCGGCGTAAACACAACGCATAACTCTCCTGCGGGCATTCCCTTGGCTTCCGTTTCCGCCTCGGAACCAAGGGGATGCCTGTTTTTGAACGGTTATCCGTCTCGATCCAGCAAGGGCGCCAGATGGTCCATGGTGCGCGCAATGGCCCCACGGTTCGCATCGACCGCGGCCCGTGCGCGGCGCCCCATGGCTATGCGCTCTTCCCGATCGCCAAGCAGGCGCGCCAGCACATTCGGTAAAGCGTCAGGCTCATTCACTTGCACCGCGGCGCCGGCCTCGAGCAGAATTCGGGCGGGATCGCGGAAGTTCCCCATGTGCGGCCCAAACACCACGGGCGCGCCCAATGCGGCGGGCTCGATAGGGTTGTGCCCGCCCACGCCGGGATAGAAACTCCCGCCAACGACCGCAATCGTGGCCAAGGCATAGAACCGGCTCAACTCGCCCACCGTGTCGAGAATCAACACAGGCTCCTCCGCCCCCTTCGCGTTTCCCGCTTGCATCTGGCTTCTAAACCGCACCGCCGCCGCAAACGCCTTGCCCGCCTCACTCGCGCGCTGCACGTGGCGCGGCGCGGCGATTATGGTGACATCTGGGTGGCTACGCCGCAGCGCCTCCCAACACCTGGCCGCCAAGGCTTCATCCCCCGGCCGCGTACTGCCGAACACCACCACCGGCGCGCTGTCCGCCAGCCTGCATTCCGACCGCAGGTTGTCCAACACGTCACCGGAAGGGGGAGACGGGGCGCCGTCGAACTTTGTATTGCCTGTAACCCTCACCACCGCCGGATCCACCCCGAGTTGACG
>JAWOFY010000155.1:0-7938 GCA_046497285.1 Candidatus Hydrogenedentota bacterium | reverse complement strand
TTCCCGCGAACGGGGATTTTCAGAACGGGCCGGGCTGAGGGGCCTGCTCGGCGTCTGGGCGTTTCCCAAACGGACGTCGGCCCCTGTGCGTCCACTTGTCATTCCCTCCCGTGCACGGAGGCTCTGGCTGTTCTAATCAGGGTCTGCTACTGGCCAGGCAACCGGGGACTTAGGCGAAGGTCCGGCGAAGGAGGATAAGCGTGGCGCATAACACGAGTTCTTTTCTTGTCATTGGAGCCGGCATCTCCGGTCTTCTCATTGCCCGTTGTCTCCATGACGCGGGCCGGCGGGTGCGAGTCTTGGAAAAAGGCCGGGGTTGCGGAGGGCGCATGGCGACTCGGCGTGGGGAAAACACCCGCTTCGACCATGGGGCGCAGTATTTCACTGTTCGAGACCCACGCCTGCAGCGGTGGAACCAAGCATGGCTGGCTCGTGGCGTCGTGCGTCAATGGTTCGAACGACTTCGGCCGGACGAAGAGACGGAGGGCCACCCGCGTTACATCGGGGCGCGCGGTATCTCCGATATTCCGAAATCGCTCGCGGAAGGTCTCGACCTCCGTACCTCCTCTCGCGCCGTTCGCCTGGACCGGACAGACGACGCTTGGACCGTCCATATTGACGACGGCGGGATTCACCAAGCGGATCACCTGATTCTTACCGCTCCGATCCCCCAGGCGCTCGAGCTTTTGGGGGAGAAATCGAGCGAATGGTGTGGCGAGGCGAGGCGCGCCCTCCGGGCGATCGGGTATGCAAAGAGCCTCGCGGTAATGGCTTTGCTTGACGGACCCTCCGGCATCCCAAACCAGGGAGCACTAAAAGCCGAAGCGGCGCCGCTTACATGGCTCGGCGACAACCAGCAGAAAGGAATATCCGAACGACCCGCAATTACGTTGCACAGCGATGCCGACTGGGCGGAGCAACACTGGGAAAGTCCGGACGAGGCGAGCGTTCCTCCACTGCTGGCCGCGGCCCGCCCTTTTCTGCGCTCCAGGATTGTCTCCTGGGAAAGCCACCGCTGGGGTTTCGCCTTCCCTCACACCACCTTTGGACAGCCATTTTTCTACAATTCCGCCTGCCGACTGCTGCTGGCGGGCGATGGTTTCGGCGGCCCCCGGATCGAAGGGGCGGCTCTCTCCGGCCTCGAAGCCGGGAACTTCCTTTTAGAACAATAGAAGGGTCGCTCACTTACAGAAACAACATACAACCCGGCTAACGCGGGTCAGCTATGTGCTCGCTAATCATCAACACAGCAACAGGAGAACGAATCAGCAATGTCAGCGGAATCAGTTAGCACACCCAAAAACATACTCATAGGAGGAATTTATGGAGGTATCGGTTCAGCTCTGGCTCTTCAGCTCCGGAATTTGGGGTGGAGAGTCTGCGGCTTTGGCCGGGACCCGGAAAAGCTGGAGGCCCTCCGCCAAAATATCGACGGACTGACCTTGTTCCAGGCCGATGCCACGGACTCCGAGGAAGTCGCGAGGGCCTTTAGCGAGGCCAACGAAGAAATGGGCGGCCTGCAAGGCTACGTCCATTGCGTCGGTTCCGTTTTCTTGAAACCGCTCCATCGCACGAGCCCGGCTGAGTGGCGTGAGGTGTTAGGGAAAAACCTTGATTCCGCTTTCTTCGCTCTTCGGGCGGGAATCCCCCTGCTGCAAAAGCAGGGAGGGGGGTCGTTCGTTTTCTGTAGTTCCGTCGCTGCTCAGACCGGCCTGGCCAATCACGAGGCGATCGCGGCGGCCAAGGGCGGTCTCGAAGCGCTCGTCCGTTCCGCCGCTTCCACCTATGCTTCCCGCTACATAAGAGTCAATGCCGTGGCGCTTGGCCTGGTAGAAACCGGAGCCACCCAGCCCTTGCTAGCAAACCAGCGGGCGCGTGCGCTTTCCGAGGAGATGCACCCGTTGGGACGCGTGGGCCGTGCCGAAGAAGTGGCTTCTCTGTTGAGTTGGCTGGCATCCGAGGATGCCTCCTGGGTCACAGGTCAAATCTTCGGCATGGATGGAGGCATGGGCGTAATCGTGCCGAAACCCAAAACGTCGTCGGGTTGAACAAACTTTCCACGTAGAAAAAGCCTGAATAGGGAGCGGCCGAAAGCGGAGCCTACGCGATCGAATTCCTCTCCCAGCTTCACCTCCTCCATTCAGCTCCGCAAGTGATCCCCCTCCCCCTCCGCGTGGGCTGGGACGGTGATGCCCCTTGCGATTCTCTGGCATGGGGTAAGCGCCCCGTGGATGGGTTTGTTGCTCGACCGTGGAAGTGCTTTGGAGGATCCCCTTTGGGCAGAAATCAAGCGCCGGAACATCCCAGTAGAGCGTCAAGAGTACGTTCAGGTGAACGACAACATGTATGCCTTGGATTTCGCTAGATACTGCAATTCAGGTAAGATAGAGGTCGAAACGGCTTAGCTTTAACACACATCGGGTGTGTGAGCAAATGGCGAAGCTACCATCGCAGAGACCATCCGCCCGCTGGGCGGTCTAGAGGCGGCGCCAAAACGGTCTACGGATCTCGATAACCATGAAGCCGTCCGACTTGACTTGTTCGATGACTAAACTCCATATAGTCAGAGCCGAATCGATGTAAAATCGGCGGGATATACGCACTATGATTTCCCAATTCCGAGTACAAAACTACAAAGCCCTGCGTGACGTCACCCTGGACCTGACCCCCATGCATGTCCTCATCGGCCCGAACGATTCCGGGAAGACGAGTGTGTTGGAGGCGTTGCAGGTGTTGTCAAAAACACTGGATCGGCAGCTCAGTCAAGCGATTCCAAGCCGGCGGCCGAAAGAATTGTTTTCGTTTGGGGATACTTCCACTACTATTGGCTTAGCTGTTACGGTCGGCGAAAGTGCCGAATCTCCCGTCGGGTATACGTTGAACCTTACGCGCCATGGAGACAATTGGGGAAAGTTGGACGTGCTTTCCTCTGGGTATTTTGGCCAGTTAGAGTTGTCTGGGAGTAATCCGCACTTCTCGGCTGCATTCCAGTGGCTTCGTAAAGGAGAACGCAAAAAGGAGAGAAACACTCCTTCAGAAGAAGATATCTGTGCAGCCTTGAAAGAAGTAGACTCCTCCCTTTGCGGGATCCAATTCTATCGCTGGATACCCCGTTTCCTAGCGTCGCCGGCGGCCCTAAATGAAGAGCGTCGCTATCGCATGGAAGAAAGTGGCTTCGGCCTTCCCACGATGCTTGATGATATTCTGGGATATGATATTGCTCAGTTTGAAGCACTACAGACGGAATTCCGAAGGATTTTCCCCGAAGTAGAACGAATTATACTCCGAACGGAGAAAGGATATCGGGAACAACCCACGAGTTCTGGAAAAGCCCCGGATGTTTCCGGGAAGGGATTGGCGATCAAGTTTAAGGGCGCGGACGAGCCCCTGTCCGCCGCATCGGTTTCCGATGGGTTCCTGCTAATCCTTGCGTATTTGTCGCTCATCCATTCGCCTCAACCCCCGCCGGTTCTGCTCATTGAAGAGCCCGAGAACGGGATCCATCCAAAGCGGTTGCGCGACGTCATCAATATGCTCAAGCCTTTGACGCAAGAGGAAGGCCGCACGCAGATCATCATGACGACCCACTCGCCGGATCTCCTCGATTTGTTTGATCCGGAAGAGGTCACGCTCTGTTTGAAGGAAGACGATGGTTCCGTCTCGGCGCACCGGCTTTCAGAGAGTGAAGTGGTGCAGCAGCAGAAAGGCGTCTTCACGCTGGGCGAAATATGGGGCGGAGAGATGGACGAGGTATTGGCCCATGGTCCTGCAAAGTCTGGCAAGACTAGGAAGAACCGCGCTTCGTGAAGGTGCTCGTTGTTGCAGAGGGCGCTCACGAACGCGAGGGGGCGCTGCCAGCGTTGGTTCGGCGGTTGAACCCGGCGATTGTGGACGCGGAATGCGAACCCGCGAATACAACCAGTGTTCGGGCTTATCGTGGAACGGGCGATGGATTTTACAAGCGGGCACTGCGCTGGCTTATAGAAGCGGAGAAGCGCGGCTATGACGCGCTTGTGTTCGTTATCGATCGGGACGGCCACCGAGAACGCATTAGGGAGATGGACATGGCGCAAGACTCGCTTACACAGAGTCAACTTCCCCGGGCATTGGGTGTCGCTATTGAGTCCTTCGACGCTTGGATCCTTGCCGATCAGAAGGCGTTGGGTATAGTGTTGGGATGCAACGTCCCGCAACAAAAGAGCCCCGAAAGGATGCGTAATCCGAAAGCACGGTGCGAGACACTTCGCGACCGATCGGGAAAAGACCTAGCCCTTCGCGACATGTATAGAGAAGTCCTAGCCAACGCGGAGGTCGAAGTCCTTGAGAAGCGCTGTCCCGACGGCTTCGCGCCATTCGCGGAGCGAGTGGAGAGACTGAACGCTCAGATACGCCATCAGTGATCGATGCAGCCGCCGGAGCGCGCGGTGCGTGTTGGCGGGAACGCCGATAAGCGGATAGATCGAGCATAATAACCATAGAGGAGAAAGAGCGATGTTTGGACATGGAGCATTGAAGGTTGCGTTTGTGTTGAGCGCCGTCATTGCGGTTGTAGTAATGGGAACTCCGGAAAGCGGCGCCGAGACGATCACCGCCGAGGGGTTTGAACACCGGTTCATTGCGCAAGAGTTGCCGGATCCCGTGTCATGGGGGTACGGGGTATCCGTGTTGGCCGACTTCAACGGCAACGGCCGGCTCGATTTCGCCACCGGCGTTCGGGGCGGCGATGTCTTCTGGTTCGAGAATCCGGGGGATGACGGGGAATGGACGCGGCACACGGTTGGACCGCTGGCCATGCGGACCCTGGGTTCCACGGGGATGGATGTCGATGGCAACGGGTGGACGGATATCGTGGTAACGGGATACTGGTATCACAATCCCGGCCCGCCGGATGGCGACGAGTTCACGCGTTACCGCTACGATTCCCGCATCGATAATGAGATTCACGATATCGTCACGGCGGACATCAACGGCGATGGCGCCCTTAACGTGGTGGTCCTTGGTGACGGGGACGGGTGCTTCTGGTACGAGGTTCCAGAGGATCCCTTGCAAGACGAGGACTGGCCGCGTCACACGATTACCATGGATGTGCGGACAGACAACGACGGGATCCATGGCGGCTTCTTCCCCGAGGGCGTGGCGGATCTCACGGGCAACGGGTATCCCGATGTGGTCATGCCGGACCGCTGGTACGAAAATCGGGAACAGGGGCAGGAATGGGTGGAACATCCGCTGCCCTTCGGCGGGACCGGTCCGTGGGGCTTATCCACCCGGAGCTGGGTGACCGACCTCAACGACAACGGCCGCCCCGACATCGTTGTCGTGGATTGCGATATGATGGATTCGCAAGCGGCGTGGCTGGAGAACGAAGGCGGCGACCCGCCCACGTTCACCCGGCACGACTTGCCGCAGACCGCCGATGGCGTGTACGGCTCTTTTCACTCACTGGCCGTGGCGGATTTCAACGGCAACGGACTGCAGGACATCTTCGCCGTTGAACAAGAAGACGATGTCATCTTTCCGGAAAACGCCACGCCGCGCTGGTTCATATGGGAAAACCAAGGCGGCGATCCGCCCCAGTTTGAGGAACGCGTGATATTTGACGATAAATTGGGTGGCCACGATGCCCGGATTGGCGACATCACCGGCAACGGACGCGTGGACATCATCTCCAAGGTGTGGAAACCATGGGAAGGCAACGCGAACGATGGGCGCGAACACGTGAGCTTGCTTGTAAACCTCGCGGAGGACGATGAATGACGCAACACCGCGTGAACCTATCTTTTAGCTAGCGTGAGGAGGAAGCAGCCCCAATGGCATGTGAGGCAATGGCGTATGCCCGGGCGGGTTTGGTGGGCAACCCGTCCGACGGATATTACGGCAAAACGATAAGCATTATCATCCGCGACTTCGCCGCGAAGGTGAGTCTCTACGAGAATCCCGAGTTGGAGGTTGTGCCGAGTTTCCAGGATCGCTCCCGGTACGCCTCGATTCGGGACTTGGTCGAGGACGTGAAGCGGGAGGGGTATTATGGGGGGATCCGCCTCATGAAGGCGGCCATCCGCAAGTTCGTGGAGTACTGCGATACGCGGGGGATTCAACTGCCCGACCGCAATTTCTCCATCCGTTACCGCAGCAATATTCCTCGCCGCGTGGGGATGGCGGGTTCAAGCGCGCTGGTCACGGCGACCATGCGCTGCCTCATGGAGTTCTACGACGTGGAGATCCCGGAGGAGGAACAGCCGGGGCTTATTCTAAGCGTGGAAAACGAGGAACTCGGCATATCGGCGGGTCTGCAAGACCGGGTGATCCAAGTCTATGAAGGCTGCGTGTACATGGATTTTGACAAGTCTTACATGGAAACCCATGGGCACGGCTACTACGAACCGATTGATCCGGGGCTGCTTCCAAACCTCTTTGTCGCGTACCAAACCAAACTGGGCGAAGGTTCCGAGGTCTTCCACAACAACATCCGGGGCCGTTGGCTTGAGGGGGACCCCGTCATAGTGAACGCCATGCAAGAATTCGCCTCGTATGCAAAGGAAGTTCGCGACTTGCTGGTAGCGAATCGCGGAGAGGAGATCGGATATTGGCTGGACAAGAACTTCGAGTTGCGCCGCGGCCTGTTCAAGTTGTCGCAGGACAACATTGACATGGTGGAACGGGCGCGGTCCGTTGGGGCGCACGCTAAGTTCGCGGGGTCCGGGGGCGCGATAGTGGGCGTTTACAAGGACGAGGCCATGTACCAGAGGCTGCAGAGCGCCTTCGAAGAGACCCACACGGCGTTGTTCAAGCCCCAGATTATGGCGGGATAGGCAGAAGAGCTTACTGAAGAGACAGGCGCATGACGATGGAGATCCAAACAGTTAACACGCCGGAGGAGATTGCGGCGGTCGCGGCCTTGGCGCACGAGATATGGAACGAGCATTTCCCGCCCATCATCGGGCAGGCGCAGGTGGACTACATGGTGGAGAAGTTCCAGAGCGTTCCAGCCATAACGCAGCAGATTGCCGACGGGTACGAGTACTACCTCGTGAACCTGGAGGGACGTCCCGCCGGCTATCTCGCGCTTGTCCCCTCCGTGGAGGAGGGGACTGTCCAACTCTCAAAGCTTTACGTGAAATCGGAACACCGGGGCAGCGGCCTTGGGAAGGCGATGGTGGATTTCGCCGAACGCCGTTGCGCCGAACTGGGCGTTCCCACGTTATGGCTTACCGTAAATCAACATAACGCCGGTCCCATCGCCTTCTACGAACGGCGGGGCTTTAGGAGAGAAGGGGAGCTGGTGTTGGATATCGGCGGCGGCTTCGTGATGCAAGACTACAAGATGGTCAAGCCCGTGGCGGGGGGCTGATACCGGTCCGCGCTTTTCCTGGATATCTTGCAGAATATGTTAATTGGAGCCGGATAATTCGGTTATGAACAGCGTTCGTGCAGCTTCCGTGCAGTTCAATCATAAGCATGGGGACAAATCCCACAATCTCGCCCGGATTACCGAGTTTGCGGAAGCCGCCGTCACGAATGAGGTGGACCTTCTCGTTTTCCCGGAGATGTGCATTACGGGCTACTGGGGCGTTCGGAAGATGAGCCAGCCGGAGATTGAGGCTTTGGCCGAACCGATTCCGGGGGGACCCTCATCCCAAGCATTGCTGGCGTTGGCGGCCAAATATGGGATGACCATCGGAGCGGGACTTATCGAACAAGACGCCGCGGGCGATCTGTACAATGCCTATGTGGCCGCCATGCCCGATGGCCGGGTGGCCGTCCACCGTAAGTTGCACACGTTCATCAGCAAGTATATGAAAAGTGGGAATTCCTTCACGGTGGCCGACACGCCGCATGGCGTCCGGATTGGCATATTGATTTGCTATGACGTCAACATTATTGAGAACGTCCGGATTACCGAGTTTGCGGAAGCCGCCGTCACGAATGAGGTGGACC
>JAWOFY010000221.1:0-3267 GCA_046497285.1 Candidatus Hydrogenedentota bacterium | reverse complement strand
CAAATCCCGGGAGCAGCACGCGCCCAGTGGATCCCCTTCACGGGGATGACGATAGGGGCGGATCCCCCACAATTTCCGAAATAGACCGAGCCCTGGTAGCTCTTCAGTTTCCGGGGGTATCGCCCGCATGCTATCGCACGCGGCCTCAACCCCCGGCTACCAGCTGTCATCCCTACGGGATGGATTTGATTTGTGACAGCATGTCAGGCTACGTCTGACCGGGGGTATTCGCAAATTAAGGGCTGACTAAGCGCCAGGTAGGCGCGAAGACGGCTTCTTCGGTGCGCGTTGGACCGTGCGCGCATTCCCCGAGTGCGATCAAAAGCGGCCAGCGAAAAGGAAATGCCCATGGATGGTGTGGAAGAAAAGCTTCAAACGTTGATGGAAGGCGCGTTCTACCGGCGGGCGTCGGACATCCACCTCAAGGTGGGGTGCCCCCCGCTGTACCGCGTGGACGGCCAACTGATCCGGCTCCCCGACAACGTGCTCAGCGAGACCGATGTCATGGCGTTTTTGGAGGCTATCGCCGGCGCCGCCGACGTGGAGCGGTATAAACGGTTGCTCGAGTTGGACACCTCCTGCTCGCTTGACACGCGCGCGAGGTTTCGCGTGAACGTGTGCAAAGACGACGGCGATACGCGAATCGTGATGCGCACCATCCCCCTGGAGATCGCTCCCCTCGAGGATCTCGGTTTGCCGGAGGTGTTGCGCAAGATTTGCCAAGGCAACAACGGCCTGGTTCTCGTCACTGGCCCGACGGGCAGCGGAAAATCGACCACGCTCGCCGCCATGATCGACGAGATCAACACCAACCGCTCCGTGCACATTGTCACCATCGAGGATCCCCTCGAGTTCGTTCACCGCGACAAGGAAGGCATCGTCACGCAACGCAGCGTGGGCCACGACACCCTCTCGTTCGCCAACGCCTTGCGCGCCGCCCTCCGCCAGGACCCCGACGTTATTCTTATCGGCGAGATGCGCGACGCGGAGACCGTGCAGACCGCCCTGGCCTCGGCGGAAACCGGCCACTTGGTCTTCTCAACCTTGCACACGGTGGACGCGGTCGAGACGTTGAACCGCATCATCGATTTCTTTGAGCCGCACCAGCAGCTTCAGATTCGCAAACAGCTCGCCAGCGTGCTCCGGGCGGTCGTCTCCCAACGGCTCGCGCCGTGTCAAGACGGCAAGGGCCGGGCCTGCGCCGCGGAGGTCTTGGTGGGCAACCGGACGGTGCGGGATTTCATTGAACAAGGGAAAAGCTTCCACGATATCGTCAAACTCATTGAAGACGGTTCGGAGCAATACGGCATGCAGACCTTTGACCAGGCCTTGTATAAGCTTTACAGGGAAGAAAAGATCGATGCTCAAACCGCAATGCTCCACGCCACCAGTCCGCGCGACCTCAAACTGCGGATCCAAGGGCTTCGCACGAGCTGAACACGGGTGATCGGCAACGCATAACCGCGTAATAAGGATTCACGACAGGCCATGGAATACATGGACGGCATTCTGCACATCTTGGGCTGGATCGCGTTCGGCCTGGTGGTTATCGTGGCGATCGCGCTCAATGCCCTCGGCCTGTTTGGCAACTGGCTCATCCTTGGGGCCGTGGCGGCGGTTTGGATCCTGACGGGGTTCGAGCAGTTCGGCCTAATCACCCTCGGCATTCTGCTCCTGCTCGCCATCGTGGGCGAAATCCTTGAGGCGCTGGCGGCCAGCTACGGCGCAACGGTGTTTGGGGGGTCTAAGAAGGCGTTTCTCTACGTCGTAGTGGGGTGCATCCTCGGCGCCATTGCGGGAACCCCCTGGCTCCCTATTGTGGGCTCGCTCATCGGCGCCATGGTGGGCGGGTTTGCCGCCGCTACCCTCTATGAGTACCTCGTCGCGGAGCGTCATGTGCGGGAAAGTGTTTGGGCAGGCTTTGGAGCAGCCCTGGGAAAAGCCGGGGGGATCTTTGCGAAACTGTTCATGGGATTTGTTATGCTTATTGTCGCGGCCTTCTCGTACTTCTACTAGCCCCCCCCTTTGCTCGGATTGTGATTCAACTGTCATGTTTCGCGCCTACCGCTACTACTATCTCCGTGTCATGCGCCAGCGCGGCACGCCGGAGCAAATCGCCGCCGGCGTGGCCATCGGGGCGTTCATGGGGCTGGCGGGTCCCCCTGGTCTACAGATGCTCACCGCCTTTGCGCTAGCGGCGCTGTTTGGCTGCAATCGCGTGGCGGCCGTGTTGGCGGTTTGGATCTGCAATCCGCTTACGATGCCCTTCATCTATGGGGCGCAACTCACCAACGGAAGCTGGATCACCGGTATCCCCGTGCGGGACGTGGTGCCCACCTCGCCGGAACAGTTCTGGGCGTTTATCACCAACATCCACGCTCACGGGCGCGCCGTGCTTGTGATGTTTGTGGGCATGTTGGTCACTGGCATTATCACCTCGTTGGCGCTATACTATCCGGTCCGGAGCGCCTTAATCGCGTTCCGGCAGCGCAAGGAAGAACGCCGCCAACGAAAACGGTTGGAGGCGCAGGGTCTGCTGAACCCTGTCATCCCGCAGCCTCGCATCGTTCAAGAAGACGCACCGCCCAAACACAAGAGATTTAGGCGCAAACAAAGAAAAACGCCAACGGAAAAACCCGGATAAATGCCTGCCTTATTGGTGCTTTTGTTGATTCTCGCCTTGCTTGTCCCAGGCTTGGCGGCCACGCTGCTGTTCGCTTTCCTGATGCTGCTGCCAGCCTATGTCATGGTTTCCTCCCTGCTCACCGTGGTGCTGGCGCCGCAGCAGATGCTGGCGGTGGCCAGCGACCGGCGCACCCGCCGGAACCACTCCTGTGAACACGCCACCGTCAACGTGTTGGAGGAATGGTTCGGTCCCCTTCCCCAAGCGGCGGGCGTAGCGACTAAAGAGGGGTTTTATGTCTGGGGCGTGGACGGAATTGACCCCGACACCCTGATCGGCGCCGCGCAACAAGGCTTGGGCCGCATGAAACGGGGCGAACGAAACCTCGCGCTCCATCCCCGCTGTGGCACGTCCATGACGGTGGCGCAGTTCGTGTTTGCCCTTGTTTTCCTGCTCACCCTCGGGTTAACCGGCTACTTCTTTCTCGAAGCGATCCTTGTGGCGCTGGCGGCCATGTTCCTGCTGGGAAAACCGCTGGGACTGCTCGCCCAGAAGTACTTCACCACGTCGCCGGACGTGGCCACGCTCGACATCGCCGAGATGTTTTGGACTCCCCGCCCCCGCCTCGGCGGAACAGGCCTCTT
>JAWOFY010000475.1:0-5699 GCA_046497285.1 Candidatus Hydrogenedentota bacterium | reverse complement strand
AAGCAAACGCCGTTGATTCTGACGTGATTGTGCAAGTGGACGAGGAGATGCTTCGGACCGCGATTTGGCGCAACGCGCTCGAAACGGAGTACGGTCTACCTTCGGTGTGGGGAAGTGTCGGCGCAGAAGGCGGGAACCTTTGGATGGTGTACCTACTTGGCCGCCAAGGCAGGGGTGGAACGGAGGCTGGCCGTCAACTGATCCCGCTTGTCGCCCGGCAACCTTTTGAGGTCCAGGATGAACTGGAAGTGCTGATGCGGCGCCCCGAATTCCAGGCAACCATGACGGAGTATTTCGTGGAGTTAGCCGTCTGGGCCTTTCAGGATTTTCGGTTGCGCGAGATGACGCCGGAACTCATGGATACCGCGCTCGCTTTGCGCAAACACTTCCAAGAGCACGGCCAGTTCCCCCAATCCTTGGAAGGTCTCGTTCCGGATGCCATCGAGTCCGTTCCCATGGACCCATCAACCGGCGAGCCCGTCCATTATGAACGTACCGATTCCGGCTATGAGATTCGCGCTGTCAATCCGCGCACGGGGGCGCCCACAGGGGCGCCCAAATCCAGATTGCTGTGGCGGTCGTATCTGGCGGCGCGATAAGGCCTTTCGCACACGCACTCAGCAAGGAATCCCATGAACGCCAACCCGCTAGGGGAATTGATCTGGTGTGCTGGCGGGAAAAGCGGAGCGCCGCCTTACACTGTGCCGCCGTGGCGGCTGAGGAGTTGCGCCAGGTCGTTATAGCCCATGAGCTTGGCCAGCGCCAAGGGCGTCATGTTACCCACGAAATAGTCCCGGGCGTTGACGTCCGCCCCAGAATCAAGGAGGAAGGCGGCCACGGTCTCGCTTCCCACCAGCACGGTCCAATGCAACGGCGTAAGGCCGTAGTTGTCCCTGCCGTTAATATCGGCGCCATGGGTCGCCAGGAACTCCACGACCTGCAGATGGGCTTCGCGGGCCGCTTTGTGGAGGGGCGTCTCACCATAGAAATCCCGGCAGTCCGGGTTCTCGCCCTCTTCAATGCATTGGCGTACCTGATCCGTGTCTCCTTGGCTGGCCACCCGGTGGAGGAGCGTGGTTTGCTCTTTGATGGGGTCCGTCCCAACGGCGGCCCGGCTCAACACCAAATCCCCCAAGGCGACTTGGCTGCATTTCAAGGCGCGGGACACCGGGGTTTCCCCTCGATTGTCCATGTTGTGGATCCAACTCCGTTCCATGGGTTTCGCCTTTCGTCTGCTACATTCTCCGCCGGGGGTATGGCCGCACCCCGTGGGGATAACAGGCAATTGATGTGCCAACATAGAGACCAGCCCGGATCCCCGCTTCGATCCGCTTGAAGTAACGCACACAACCTTTATAGCTCTGACAGGCTTGCGCCCATACGCAACCAGGTACTCGCCCGCCGCATTTACTCAGCTCAACATTTCCCGCCGGAGTGACGAACGACCGCCGAATCTTTGGCGTACTATTCCCAAACGGCGTGCCCTTTTGTCTTCCTGGCGCCTCGAAGCGGGTCACTGACTCAGCACGGCTTAGTATGTTTTTATCACTTAATATGATATAAATAACACTAGATTATGATCTGGAAGTCTTTGCTATTATTATTCCTGTGTAATGGACTAAAAGTCAATGGAAACACTTGGCCTTTTCCCGCCGCAAGCACCCGTCCCAAGGCAGGTTTTGGACTAACCCCGTTAGCATTCGGTATAGTGAGGCCTTAATCGCTACTCCCGGCGGACTTCGCCGCATGCCCTTCACCCTTTTGCGCATCCGCCGGCGCGCAACGACATCAAAGCAGCGAAGGAGAATCCTGTTATGGAAACAAGACAACTTGGCAAGAGCGATCTGAATCTCCCCGTGGTCACGTTTGGCGCGTGGGTCACTGGCGGCTGGCAATGGGGCGGCAGTGACGATGAGCAATCCATTCGGGCCATTCAGCGAGGAATCGATCTCGGCATTACGGCCATCGATACCGCGGCCATTTATGGCATGGGCCACAGCGAACAGGTGGTGGCCAAGGCCATCGCGGGCCGGCGGGATCAGGTTATCGTCGCGACCAAGTGCGGCTTGCGATGGGATCGCGAGGAAGGCGAATTCGCCATGGATTCGCATATGCCGGACGGGACGCCTTGCAACATCTACCGCAACCTTCGCAAGGACTCCATCAAGTACGAATGCGAACAGAGCCTGAAGCGTCTCGGGGTTGACACCATCGACTTGTACCAATGTCACTGGCCCGACCCCACGACTCCCATCGAGGAAAGCATGGAGGCCTTGCGCGATCTTCAGCAAGAGGGCAAGATTCGAGAGATTGGCGTGAGCAATTTTGAGGTGGACCACCTGCGTGAAGCGCAGAAGACCGTTAGGCTGGCCAGCGACCAACCCAGGTACAACTACCTCCAGCGGAAAATCGAACAGGATGTGCTGCCCTACTGCCGTGAGAATGCCATCGGGATTCTTGCCTACAGTCCGATGCTTCACGGGCTACTCACCGGCAAGGTCACCATGGATCGCACGTTTCCCGAAAGCGATTTCCGAAGCAGAGCTTCGTGGTTCCAACCCGAGAATCGCAAGAAGGTCCTCGACATGTTGGAGAAGATCCGTCCTATCGCCGAGGGACACGGGGCGAGCTTGGGCCAACTCGCCATCAATTGGGTGATTTCGCAGCCTGGCATCACGACGGCTCTCGTAGGAGCGCGCGATGAACAGCAGGTCGAGGAAAACGCGAAGGCGGCCAGCTTCCGCTTGTCCGTGGAGGAAGAAAAGCAAATCCGCGGCTTAGCCGAAGGCCTGGGCTCCCCCGAATAAAGCGACGGATTCCGTAAACGCCCTTTTTCCAAGGTCTTGCGGGATTAAGCTGGTGTTAGGGCGGCGTTTGGGGTGAGGTTTCGCCCCTTGCGCCGCCGAGCGCCAGCCACTGCCGCCAAACCCCTTATTGTGGAAGGTTGTGTACCCTATCATAACGTAGTCAAAGGATGTTCCATGTATCCCCATTGGCGCAAAACGCCGGAAAACGAAGCGGAGTGGCTGGAAACGCTGGCGAATCTCGCCCGGTTTTTGCGCGGCCCCGAGGGATGCCCCTGGGACCGCGAGCAAGGCAGCGCTGAATTCGCCGGGTTCACGGCGGAAGAGACGCGCGAGTTGATCGAGGCCATCGAGAAGGACGATGACAGGCACGTTCAAGAAGAGTTGGGGGACGTGCTTTTTTGCGTGCTGGCTGCGATAGCCGCCGCGGAGGAAGAGGGCCGCGCCAACCTGCGCGATTGCCTTGAACAGATTCACGCCAAGATGATCCGGCGGCACGGCCACGTCTTCGGCGAATGGGATGCCGCAAGCCCGGAAGACGCGGTCCATGTGTGGAACAGTATTAAGGCCGAGGAAAAACGCGAACGGGAAAGCCGGGATGCGTGAGGCCGAACGAAGCCCTATAGTAGTAAGGCGGGAGTAGCAGCATGGCGCGACGCAGAGTGCCGCGGACGGTGCTTCTCGGGGCGCCGGTGCTGGTGCTCCTCGCGCTGGCCGGCCCGTGGGCAATGTTTGGAAAGGTCCGGCATTATTCGGTCGAGGAAGTGAACGCGAAACTGGAGGCGGACGAGGAGTTGGTCTTGGTCGACGTCCGCACCGAACCCGAATATGCAGGCGCGCTGGGGACCATTCCCGCCGCCAAGCTCATCCCTCTCAATGAACTCGAGGATCGGCTGGACGAATTGGAGCCTCACCGCGGCCGCGAGATTGTGCTGGTGTGCCGCACGCAGAACCGGAGCCGGGCGGCGGCCGCCTTACTCCGACCCCATGGCTTCCGGAATCTCGCCGTCATGGACGGCGGCATGAAAGCTTGGCGCGCGATGAAAGAGCGGAAGTAAGGACGCCCCGCCGCCACGCGCCAACGATGGAAGGATGCGACCAATGGAACCAGGCGGTTATTTCGTGGGCTGGGGGACGCTGGCCCTGATCAACGCGGGTCTGGCGCAAGGGAAGAATCGCAGCGGCTTGAACTGGTTCTTGCTCTCGCTGTTGCTGGGCCCCTTCGCCACCTTCGGGCTTGTCGCGTTGTGCGAGACCTTGCCGCCCAACCGGGACGACGGCCTCCCCTGAGGGTCCGTTACACCCCAATCGCCGGGTAAGGACACTACTCCAGGGAACAACATCCCCCTTGATCCCCCTTCAAGGGGGAATACTTCGTACCGCTGCCTTCGAGGTGGCTTTTGTGCCGGCAAGATGCTGGCGTTACAATTCCCCCTTGGAAGGGGGTGGCCCGCAGGGCCGGGGGATGTAAACGCCCAGCATATCATCTTAACCGGCGAGTGAAGGTTACAGGATTCGGCGGACGGCTTCCTCGCTAATCTCATGGTACGTCCGCCCGGAATCATCGAGCCGTTTCTTGAAAGCCGCCCGTTCTTCCTCCGACGGAAACTCAAAGCCAATCAATGCCCGGCCCACTTGTTCGCCCGTAAAGACATAGTTGAAATAGCAGATGTTGGCCCCGTCCGAGACCGTCTGAAGGAAATCGTACAAGGCCCCGGCCCGCTCGGGGAACTCCAACTTGATGAAGTAAGGGAGCTGAAAGAGATGGGGTTCGTAATGGATGATGCGGAACTCCACGTCTTCTTCCCCAGTCACGATCTCATGCTCGACGCCATGTCCCGTTAGGGTGCGTTCCAGCAACTCCAGTTGCGCGGGGGCCGCCTCCACGCCCAGGACGGGCCACGCCTGCTCAGGGTGGGTTTTGCCATACTGAAACTCAATGATGTCAATCCCTTGGAGATAGGTCTGAAGCAGATCAAGCAGCGCCCCTTGCTGTTCGTGGATGTGAAAGCGGTAATACCGCCGGCGGGCCATGCCGATGCCGGCGTGCTGGGCCACCCACGCCAACTGGCCAAAGTCCATGTTCGCCCCGCACACAATGGCCAACGCCTTTTTCCCGGCCCATTTCTTCTCCTGCTTTAGCAGCCCGGCCAGTCCCATCGCGCCGGAAGGTTCCGGGATGCACCGCCGCTGCTCCCACAGGACCTGGATCGCCGCGCACACCTCCGAGTTGGTCACGGTGATGAATTCGTCGACGAGTTCCGCGCAAAGGGGGTAGGTAAGACTGCCCGCCCGCTTGACCGCCGTGCCGTCGCAGAAGACATCCACATACTCTAGGGTCACCGGTTCCCCCGCCTTGACCGCCGCCGCCATGGAGGCTTGGTCCACGCCTTCCACGCCTACAATGCGGATCTTGGGGTAATAGCGGCGCAACCAACAGGCCACTGCCGCCGCCATGCCGCCGCCGCCAATCTGAAGGTAGGCCACATCGAACGGCCCCTCGCCGGACATGACGATCTCGTCGGCCAAGGTGCCCTGGCCGCCCATGGTGGCGTAATCGTTGTAGGGATGGATTAGGACGCGCCCCTCGTCCTCGCACAAGGATTGCGCCAAGGCTTGGGCCTCGTCATAGCGATCGCCATGCACGATAACGCGTACGCGCCCGGCCCCGTGAGCCCGCACCGCCTCCAGTTTCATCCGCGGCGTGGCCGTCGGCATGACAATGGCCGCGTCGATGCCGAGCCGTTGCGCGCCGAGGGCGACCCCTTGGGCGTGGTTGCCCGCCGACACCGCCACGACGCCCCGCTCCCGCTCTTTCGCCGAAAGCAGGGACATCCGGTTGAACGCGCCCCGCCATTTGTAGGCGTGGATGGGCGACACGTCTTCCCGCTTTAG